>JBAVYF010000186.1:0-11182 GCA_049698655.1 Occallatibacter sp.
ATTTACAATAGCCTCACCGTGACGTTTTCCGTCGATCCATCACCGCTGTATATCTCGCTGGCCACTACATGTGCCGCCACCGTCGCCACTTTTTTTCTGGGAATGTTTGCGGCCAGGGTGATGCTTAGGATGCATGGCAGCCTGCGCGCCTGGATTGACGGGATGCTGACGCTCCCTCTGGTGCTTCCGCCCACGGTGGTCGGGTTCTTCCTTTTGCTGATCCTCGGACGGCAGAGATTTGCCGGTCATGCGCTGGAACGGCTTGGCATCACCATTGTATTTTCGTGGCCTGCCACCGTGATCGCAGCAACCGTAGTGGCGTTTCCGCTGATGTATCGCACCACACTGGGCGCGTTTGAGCAGGTCAGTCCCACCTATCTTGAGGCGGCGCGAACGCTGGGAGCATCGGAGTGGACGGTCTTCCGCAAAGTCCTGTTGCCGCTGGCCGCGCCTGGCGTCATCGCTGGAACCGTTCTGGCCTTCGCGCGCGCCATGGGAGAATTCGGGGCCACCCTCATGCTGGCCGGCAATATTCCCGGCCGCACGCAGACCATGCCCATTGCTATCTTCTCCGCTGCGGAGGGCGGCGACATGCGGGGCGCGCTGCTGTGGGTGATGCTGATCGTCGCGATTTCGCTGGCCATTATCCGGCTGCTGAATCGGCAGAGCGCGGCGCGCAGGCCGGAGCGCCGGAGGGTCGCTCCCTCCCTGGCGCCAGTTCCGGTGGCGCTCCCGGTTCGGCCACGCAAGATGGATGAGGCCGCGCCTTCCGCGAGGCTGGAGATCCAGGTCGAAAAGGCGCTGGAGAACTTCAGTTTGCAAGTGGAGCTTTGCGCCGGAACGGGCGCGGTTGGGCTGCTGGGAGCCTCTGGCGCGGGCAAATCCATGACGCTGCGCATGATTGCCGGCGTGGTTGCCCCGGATGGCGGGCGCATTGTCCTGAATGGCCGCGTCCTGTATGACAGCGCGGCGGGGAGCAATGTCCCCTCCGCGAAGCGAAGAATCGGCGTCGTCTTTCAGGACTACGCGCTCTTTCCGCACAGGACCGTGGCGGAGAATGTGGGCTTTGGGTTGAGCGCATTGCCTGAGCTGGAGAGGCGATCGCGCGTCGACCGGCAACTCAACCTGATGCACATCGCCGAACTTGCCGGCTTGTATCCGAGAGAGATTTCCGGGGGGCAGCGGCAGCGCGTGGCCATTGCGCGATGCATGGCCATCGAGCCGGATGCGCTGTTGCTCGATGAGCCTTTCGCCGCGCTGGACCCGTATCTGCGGCGGCAGATGGAAGAGCAGCTTCGCGACACGCTGACCGCCTATAACGGCGTGGTGATCTTTGTAACGCACGATATGGAAGAAGCATTCCGGTTCTGCAGCGATCTGCTGGTGCTGGACAGCGGCCGCGTGATTGCCCGCGGGCCGAAGCACGAACTCTTCGAGCGGCCTCGCACTGTGGTTGCAGCGCGACTGACCGGCTGCAAGAATATTGCTCCTGCTCGCCGCGCGGCCGCCGATCGGATTGCCGTGGATGCGTGGGACTGCCGGCTAAAGGCGGCGAGTCCGGTTTCCAGCACACTCACTCACGTTGGCCTTCGCTCGCATCAGATCGCATTTCAGCAAGCCGCGGAGGCCGAAAATACTTTTCCCTGCTGGCTGGTGAGCACGAGCGAAGCGCCGCATGAGATGACGCTCTATCTTCGCTTGCACACCGCGCCTCGGGCCGGAGAGCCATCTCATCTGCAGGCCGACGTGCCCAAAGATCTTTGGCGCGCGCTGAGCGCGCAGCCTCAGCCGTGGCGGGTCACGCTCGACCCCGCGCGGCTGCTACTGCTGGAGGGATGACGGCTCAGCTGGCTCCTTGCGAATGCGATTGCGCGAGTGCGGGAGCGCGATGGCGCAGTGGCGGCGAATCGCGATCAACTCGGCCACGATGGAGATGGCGATCTCCTCCGGCATGGCTGCGCTGATCTCCAGGCCAATCGGAGCAAAGACGCGCTTGAAGCTATCCCGCGCAACACCTTCGGCCTCCAACTGCTGAAAGACGGTGAGCACTTTGCGGCCCGAGCCGATCATGCCGATGTAATGAGCGGGCGTATCGAGAGCCCAGCGGAGAACGCGCATGTCGTGACGGTGGCCGCGGGTGACGATGACGATGTAGGAGGCGGCGCTGGGCGTCAATTCGGACAGGACCTCATCCATCTCGCCGGCATGAATCTCGCGCGCATCGGGAAATCGCTCGCGGTTGGCGTAGAGCTCGCGATCATCGACGATAACGACCTCAAAACCGGCAAGCGTGGCCACCTTGTAGACGTTCAGCCCAACGTGGCCGCCGCCGAAGATATAGAGCACCGGCGCGGGAATCACCGGCTCGATGAAGACCTGAAGCGAGCCGCCGCACACCAGGCCGGTGTCGTCGTCGGGCCTCTGATCCAGATTGAAGGTGAAGGTTTTTGGCTTTTCGTCTCGCATCACTTCCATCGCCCCCTTGCGCACATCGGATTCCACGCAGCCGCCACCTACCGTCCCCAGGATCGAGCCGTCTTCGCGCACCAGCATCTTGGCGGCCATCACCGAAGGGATGGAGCCGCGGACGTTGACGATGGTAGCCAGCGCCGCGCGTTTTCCCTCGCTCTTCAACTTGCAGATCTCTTCGAAGATATCCATGTCATTTCTACTTTCTTCCCAGAGCGATCGCGATGTCAGATGCCTTTGCGACTCATATAACAAATACTCATCATTTCATCGATTCTGGTTCCGCAACGAAAAACCGTGACTCATCACGCAAATGTTGCACCGCTCCGGGCAACACAGAGATTGCGTGCTCGATGTCCTCGGCGGTGTTCAGTTTACCTAAACTGAAGCGCAAACTGGAACGCGACTGCTCTCCCGTCAGCCCCATGGCCATCAACACGCTCGAAGGGTCGGCTTCGCCTGCCGTGCAAGCCGCTCCGCGCGATGCGGCAATTCCCTGCTCATCCAACGCCATCACCAGCGCATCTCCACCCACGTGTTCAAAAAGAATGTTGGTCGTGTTGGGCACGCGCAGCGCTCCCTTGCCATTGATTTGTGTTTCAGGCACAAGATCAATAACAGCAGCTTCAAGCCGGTCGCGCAGTGCGCCAATGCTCTGCATGGATCCATCGCTGAGACCGGTGCGCGCAATCTCACTGGCTCGTCCGAGGCCTGCGATGCCGGCTACGTTTTCCGTGCCGGGGCGCCGGCCCTTTTCCTGATGCCCTCCGTGCAATTGCGGGCGCAACGGAGTGCCGCGGCGAACAAAGAGCGCTCCAGCGCCTTGCGGGCCGTGAATCTTGTGCGCGGAGATGGTGAGCAGATCACAGCCGATGCTCTTCACGCTGATGGGAACCTTGCCGGCCGCCTGCACGGCATCGGTGTGAAACCATACGTCGGCTTCGGCTGCGATCTTGCCGATCTCATCGACGGGCTGCAGAACGCCGGTTTCGTTGTTGGCCATCATGATGGAGATCATGCGCGTATTCTTGCGCAGCGCGAGGCGCACGCTCTCCGGTTCGACCTGGCCCCGGCTGTTCACGCCCACGCGGGTAACTTCGCATCCGATATGCTCCAGCCATACGCAGGTGCTGAGAATCGCGCTGTGCTCGATGGCGGAGACGACGATGTGGTCGCCGGGGTTCATCATCCCCTTGAGCGCCAGGTTATCGCCTTCCGTGCCGCCGCCGGTGAAGACCACTTCAGTGGGCAGGCAGTCGAGCAGCGCGGCGACCCGTTCGCGGGCTTTCTTCACGACAGCAAGCGCGCGCCGGCCGCATCCATGGATGGAGGAGGGATTGCCGAAGGACTCGGAAAAGCAGGGCAACATCTCTTCCAGAACCTCCGGCAAAACGGCGGTTGTGCTGTTGTTGTCGAGATAACGAACGGTTGGGTTCATAGCTCTGCACACACCTTGATTTTACGTTTGGCTCCCGTTGCGGGAAAAGCCTCCCGCGCTGAGATCACGCGGAGTTCAACCTCGCCGCTGGTGCAAGCATGGCAAATAACCGGAAGAGTGCGCAAGGCGCCGCACACCGCAGCTTCAATTTGCACGCTGCCGATGCCCGGAGCATACACGGAGATTTCCAAGCGTATCGGCGTGCTTTGAGCAATTGTCGCGGAGAAATCCAGCACTCCGGCAAGGCCAAAGAGAGCCTCGTCCAGCAGGCCGATGCTGATGCTGCCCCATCTTCCCAGCGAGACAAAGCCATCGATCCTGCTTCTCACTCGTTCCAGGCGCTTGAGCATGGCGCCGCAGCCGCAAGGGCCGGGCAGAAAGCGTGACAGATCGCCCGTGCGGTAGCGGATAAGCGGCATTCCTGTGCGGTGAAGAGTCGTAAAGACAATCTCGCCGATCTCGCCATCGGGCAGCGGTTCACCGCTCTCGGGGTCGACGATTTCAAAATAAAGATCGGCCTCGCGCAGGTGATATCCCATGTGCGCCGCGCAATCCACGCCGCCGCCCAACCCCATCTCGGTCATTCCGTAGTGCTCGAAGACCTCGCATCCGGTTCTTTGCCGCAACCTGCGCGCCAGGCTTTCGGGCACATGGTCGCTACACAGCACGATGGAGCGCAGCCGGCGAAAGACGCTGCCGGCGCAGGCGCTGTAGTTGGAAAAAAGCGCAAGCATCTGCACAGGCAGGCCGATGATGCACGTGGCTTTCTCCTGCTCCATGTGTGCCAAGGTTTGCGCTGGATCGGTAGAAAGCCCATGCGGAATCGGATTTACGCCGGCGCGGGCGATGCCCTTGGCCAGTTGATAACCGACGCTGCCTTCGCGCTCGCCGGGAAGCGCGATCAGCATCCGGTCTCCGGGCGCAGCCATGGCGGCGATGCCATTGGCGAAGAAATCCAGCGCCAACTCCTGGTCAGCCTCGGTAAAGAAGATGCGCTTCGGCGTTCCGCTGGTGCCGCTGGTCTGCATCGTCACCACGCGGCTGATCTCGTCCTGCGAAACGCAGAGGAATCCTGGTGAGCGAAGCGTCAGATCCTCCGGGAGTGTGAACGGAAGACGCGCCAGCTCATCGAGAGAACGGGGCACGTCGCAGCGGAGGCCGGCGAAGTGTTGCGCGTAAAACGAACTGTGCTGGCGCGCCCAGGCCACAGTCTTCTGAATCGCGCGCAACTGATAGTGCGCGAGGCCTTCGCGAGTGAGCGCATGCGGAGGTATCGAAAGCCGCCTGGCGATCCAACTCTCCAGCGGAGTCGTTTCGGCGTCTACGGCGATTGCACTCACGAGGCTGCTCCCTGGCCTAGCCATGCAGCGGATTGAGGACGATATAAAGTTTTTCCGTTAGCTCCAGTCAGGTTGTATGCGCACAAGGGCACGAGCTTCTGCTCGGGGCTCAAGACATGGAGAAAGCACTCGCGCAGACGCTCCAGATCGAGATTCCATGCGTCCTGAAAAGCCATCCCGGAGATGCAGAAGGCGTGTTTCTCCTCAGCCAGAAAGGCATCCATGCTGGTCACATCGATGCTCTCTATCGCTTCACTGCAAGCCGACGGGCCGCTGGCGGGATAGGCCCAATGCTGTGCAACAAAGCGCTGCGCACGTCTCGCGCCTTCGCCTTGCGCTGGGTTGCCAGTTTCCAACTGGACAAGTTTCAGCGCAGGATTCGAATCAGGAGCAGTCCCGCAACAGGAAACAACCGCAGGCCGCGCGGTGGGCACAACCTTTCCGTCCGGGCGCAGCCAGAACTTGCCGTGGAAGGAGCAATAGGGATTCTCGCCGGATGCGGGATAGAAGTTTGCGGCAGCGAACTGGCCCGCTGTCTGCTCTTCGATCAGCTGAATCACCTCGGGAATTGTTATGCGATCGGCGTTCTGCGGCGCAGCCGGGTAGCGCCCGAAGTAGCTGATGGGCTGAAAGTGAACCGCACGCACGGCGGGTGCAAGGGAGATTGCCATACGCAGCAGGCCGCCGACTTGGCTGGTGTTCACGCCTGGAATCAGCGTCGGCACCAGGACAACTCCCAGTTCCTGCGCTCCGCAATTTTGAATCGCGGCAAGCTTGGTCTCCAGCAGACGCCGTCCACGGATTCTTTCGAAAACATCTTCGCTGATCCCATCGAATTGAAGGAAGACGCAGGTCAGCCCGGCCTCTTTTAACTCGCCGGCATACTCTTTTTCCGCAGCCAGGCGTAGGCCGTTTGTGTTGAGTTGGATGTAGCCGAAGCCAAGAGCGCGAATTCTGCGAATGACCTCCGGCAAATCATTGCGCACCGTGGGCTCGCCGCCGGAGAGGTGGATGTTGAAAGGCCCGCCGGAGGCAAGCAGCGCGCGGCACCAGGCCTCGATCTCGGCAACGCTCGGGTCGGGTTTGGGCGCGGAGCCAGCCGACGCGAAACAGATCGGGCAGGCAAGGTTGCACCGCTCGGTTACATCCAGCACCACGCAGCAGGTGTGCTGGCGATGATCCGGACAAAGGCCGCAATCAAAGGGACATCCCCGGGCGACAGCAGTGCCGCATACTGGAGGGCGCGAGGCCGCGCGGCTGGCGCCTCCCCACGCCTGGTAAGTTGAAAGTCCTCGCCAGATGACTGTTTTGAAGACACCGTGCTCTGGGCAACTCTTGCACAGGAAGACGGCATCGTCTTCGGCGATGCGCTCTGCCGCAATGCGCCGCAGGCACACGGGACAGACGCTCTCTGTATTGCACAGCGTTGTTCCGCGTTCGCTGTTCGCCTTCATGACTTCCCGGCCTCATCTACCACGCTGGCGAGAGGCGCTCCCAGCCGCGTCTCCACGGCCAGAGCCACTGCTTCTACGGTTGCATTGCGTTTTTGAGCGGCGTGGAGCGCAGGCGGGTCGTCGCGAAACCGGTCGAAGGCAGCCTGAAAACGCTGGTCAATCGTAACCAGTTCCTCGCCGCGAACCAATTTGTCCGCGAGATAAACAATCGCGCTTTCTTCAATGCTGCCGCCGGAGAAATCCAGGTCAGTGTGCTCACCGACAATCGTTGCGACGCGCGGGAAATCCATGGAGCACAGAAGCTCTGCGCCAACCGCGGCGTGATCTGGCTGGCCCTTGGCGAGATCGTGAAGCATAGCCCCGGCCTGCACCAACTCCACATTCAGAGTCAAGCCGCTGCGCACCAGAGCATCCGCGATGCGCTGCGCCACCTTGGCCACCAAGCGCGAGTGGCGAACCAGAGACGGCTCGACAGATTGGCCGGCGAGGATTGCCTCGCACTCGGCGGGCGTGGGAACTTCGCGGCAGGCAGCCAGCGCGCGCAGTACGTCGTAGTCGGCGGCAGTGTCCATATCCATGTGGATGCATTGATCCACGACGCGCAGGTCGATAGCCTTACTCTCGTGCCGCGCGAGCAGGGCGGAGAGCGGCCCTGATGCGCCTTCCACAGCCGCCTCGTCCAGGATGCGGCGCGCGACCAACGGAGGATGTCCACGACGCCCATCGAAGACCGGGTACACGATGCCGGCCTGCCTCTCGGCGAAGACCGCTGCAAGTTGACGAATCGTGTTGGCCCGCACCAGTGGAATATCTGCCGGCAGCACGAAAGCCGCCTCGACCCAGTCTGGCAGCGCGCGGCAGCCAGTTGCAATCGAGGAGAACATTCCCTGCTCGAATTGCGGATTGCCCACGCATCGCGCGCCGTCGCGCTCGACCAAGGGCAGCAACTCGTCCGCGCGGTAGCCCAGGACAACGATGACCTCGGTGACGCCCGCCGCGCGAAAGATGCCGATGCACCGCTCCAATGCCGTGCTGCCGGAGAGCGGAAGCATGGGCTTGAACTCCGCCATGCGCGAGGAGTAACCAGCAGCCAGTACGATTGCGGCCAGCCGCCTTGCGCAAGCCTCAGAGGGAACGGGTTGGATTGCCGAACTCATAGTTGTTCTCCGCCAATATCTCCTTCAACTTTTGCAGACTCTCCATCACGATTGTGGGGCAACGCGCCATTTTGTTCCGCATATCGTCCTGCACAATCTCGGAGCAGTTGACGCCGCCATAGCGGGCGGTGTACTCAGCCTCGAACCATTCGACGAAGCTGTCCAACATTCCTTGCAGGCGGCCGTCGGTGTTGTGCTCCGCAGAATCCTTGCCGACATAGAGTCCGAGCACACAGCAGCCGCCGGTCAACGCGCCGCAGGTCTTGCCGCAGCCCATTCCGCCCAGCAGTCCCGACATAGCGCTGATCAGCTCCGGGTTCTGCTTGCCCTGCGCCTCCAGCGCGATCTGCACCAGAATCTGGCTGCACTGGAATCCTTGCAGACCAAGGTTCATCACGCGAAATGCATCATCGTTCATGGTTGCTTCTCCTCGCCTGGCCGCTGGCGCAAGGCAACATCATTTGTCCTCCAGCGCCTGCTCCACTTGCAGCATCTTGCCGGTAGCCAGCCATTCCGGCACGAAGATCTTTCCGCAGCCGGGGCATTTCCACAATTCGATGGGAAACTCGCTGCCCAGGTAAGTGGCGATGACTTTGCCCAACACCAGCGGCAGATTGCACTTGCCGCAGATGAGCGGAGATACCGGCGGTTCTGCTTGAGTACTCATATCACCGCACCTCCATCCGGTGCGAGTAGGCGTTGTGCACCGCGAATCCGTCTCCGTACCGGGAATACTCAACCCAATAGGTCACGCAGACGGGCCGAAAGGATGCCACGGATCGCTCTGTTGCCGGGTTCTCGATCTTGTCGCCGGTTTGCTCCGCGTGCGCGATCGTCCGGCGCACGTCTTCAACCAGAATCATGCGTTCTTCGAGGAGCGTTCTGACCTCCTCGGAGATGTGCAGTGCGATGGATGGTTCCATGATGCTCACTTGTTCTCCCCATACGTCGCGCAGAAGGCGGGTCTTGAGCTGCGCGCGATTTTCCTGGCGTCGCGAAAATCCTGGGTCCGGCCGCGCGGCCGGGTCAGAATCATTATTTGCAAAGACAAGATCGAGAATATGGATGGCGCGCTTGCCGTGATGCGCAAAGCGGTCGCGACACATGGTGCAATAAGTGACGAAATCCGCATCGCTCTGGTTGGCTCGGCGGGTGACGGTCTTGCCGGCGAGTGCGAGATTGGCAAATAGCATGAGGCCGCCATAGCCGCAGCAGGTTGTCAGGCCGGGTTCATTCAACTCCACCGTCGTAACGCCCAGCGCTCCAAGCAAGGCGCGAGCGCTGCCCTCCACCTCGTTCACGCCCCGCGTCGAGCAGGGATCGTGAATGGCCAGGGTGCGCGAAACAGGCTGTGGCGCCTTTGGCAGAAGCTCGGCATGCAGGTACGGCCACAATGGTTCAACAGGAATCTGCGGAAGATGATCGTGCAGCACGCGGTAACAGGAGGAGCAGGCAGTAATCAGCCGCGGCTGGCCCAGCTCTCGCCATGCGCTGTCGAGAGAGTGGAGCGCCTGCTGGAATTTTTCGTTGTTGCCCGCCCAGAGCGCGGGCGCGCCGCAGCAAGCCAGGATTAAGCCGACGCCTCCGTCGAGCGTGTTGCGCAGAAATTCGTAGCTGGATGCGACATGACCCGGAGAAGAGGCCGAGAGCTGGCAGCCGGGAAGGAACGCCGTCCGGCTCGACTGAAAACCGGGCTGGTGGCGGGCCATGGTGAAGGCATCGCTCTGGCTGAACGCCATATCGCGCAGCGCAAAATCGTGCGTGGAAGGCGGCATCTTGCCGCTTTTGACCATGCTCCGCCGCGCGTCCAGGCATACGTCGGCCATGCTGAAATCTTCCGGGCAAACCGCAGTGCAGAGGCCGCAGAGTGCGCAGGAGTTGATCATGCGGTTGGCCGTGCGCACGCCCATCACAATACATTCGTTGTTGTAGATCTGGCGAACGTAGCTCTTGGGATAGGAACCGTACTCCTCAAGATATGCGCAGACCTTGACACATTCCAGGCACTGGCAGGGAAAGCATCGCCCTGCTTCCTGCCGCGCTTCTTCCTTTGAGTAGCCCGCTGCGCCGCCGTTCGCGCAAACCGCGACAGACGCCGCAAAGCCTTTCGTATTGACATAGAGCCTCGACGAAAACGCGCCCTGGTTGTCGCGGTTTGCAGCGAGCGATGCTCCTTGCAGAAAGCGGTCGATGGAGACAGCCGCGAAGTTGCCGTCGGCCAGCGATTGAATGGGTGAGTAGGCCTCGGGCGCGTAGCGCTGCGCTCCTCCGGCGAAGACCTTCGCGTGGCTGGTAGCCAGCGTGAGCGGATCGATCGGGATTCTGCCCTGCGCGCCGCGCGTCAAGCCCAGCGAATCGTCGCTGAACGGCTCGGGGCCGGGCGCCAGATAGAGTGCGTCGAATTGCTGCACGATGGAGTCCAGAACCGGTGTCTCGCAGCGCACCATAACTCCGAGCCGGTCGAGAGCAGCCAGGTCGGCGTCGATGACGCGCGTGGGCAGGACGCTTTCATCCAGCGAGCGCAGCCGGTCCAGCAACCGCGGACGAGCCTCGAAGAGCGTGACGGAATATCCGCGCCCCGCCAGGCCAACGGCGGCGGCCACTCCGCTCAATCCGCCGCCTACGACGGCCACGCTCTGATTCCTGGACGCCTGCAAACGTATCGCAGGCGCGGGAGCGCCATGCTCCGCGCACGCCCGTTCGAGAAGGCCGATTTCTATGGCCTCTCCAACCTCTGCGCGCCTGCATTGCGCCTTGCAGGGATGATCGCAGATGTGCGCCAGAATCAGCGGAAGCGGGACGGCGTTGGCAAGAGTCGCAAGGCCGCCCTGGAAGTCGCCGCGGGAGACGCACTCCACCAGCTTGCGCGCATCCACATGCACCGGGCAGGCGGCCGTGCAGGAGGGCGCCTGCTCTTGAATGCATTGCGCCTCCCATCGCCTGACTTGGTCCCGATCCATCCACGGCCTCCCGGCGCTATAGCGGTTCCACAATTGCTGTACCCCGAAACCACTGCCCTCAAGTGGCATTCTCCTCAAGAAAATGCCACCCTGCACAATGCCAGAAAGGGCACGTGAATTGTGGAACTGCTCTAATGTGGGACGCTTGTTATGCTACCGTGGAAGGTTGCCATGCCCAAAGATCCCGTCCCCGAATTGTTATCTCGCGCCACGGAGCTGCTTGAGGCGCAGTTTGCGGCTTTGCCCGCGCTGGGGCCGGCCTTCGAGTCCGCGTCCGCCCCGGCGGCGATGGCGCGGGTTCTGGAAGATGTGGCGCGCCGGCTGGGCGACAACTACCCCTACTTTCATCCGCTCTATGCCGGTC
>JBAVYF010000187.1:0-6945 GCA_049698655.1 Occallatibacter sp.
ATTGAATTCCCTGCAATGGGAGGAGAGTTTTACATTGAGCGACCGTTTCTTGTTTACCTCTGAATCAGTCACCGAAGGCCATCCGGACAAGATGGCCGACCAGATCTCCGACGCCATCCTGGATGCCTGCCTGGAGCAGGATCCCTACAGCCGCGTCGCAGCCGAGACGCTGACAGCCACCGGCCTCGTCGTCATCGCCGGCGAAATCACCACCAAGGCCTACGTCGATTTCCAGAGCCTCGTCCGCGGCGTCGTGGCCTCCATCGGCTACGACAACGCCCTCTACGGCTTCGACGCCAACACCTGCGCCGTCATCTCCACCATCAACAAGCAGTCCGGCGACATTGCCCAGGGCGTTGACACCGGCGGCGCCGGCGACCAGGGCATGATGTTCGGCTACGCCTCCAACGAGACCCCCGAGCTGATGCCCGCGCCCATCTCGCTGGCCCACAAGCTCACCCGCCAGCTTACAGCTGTGCGAAAGTCCGGCAAGCTCGGCTATCTGCGCCCCGACGGCAAGAGCCAGGTCACCGTCGAGTACGACGAGAACGGCAAGCCCGCCCGCATCGACGCCGTGGTCATCAGCAGCCAGCACGCCGATACGGTCAGCAACGAGGAGTTGCACGCCGACATCCTCAAGTACGTCATCCAGGCCGTGCTGCCCGCCGCGTGGCTCGACGAGCACACCAAGTACCACATCAACCCCACAGGCCGTTTCGTCATCGGCGGTCCCATGGGCGACACCGGCCTCACCGGCCGCAAGATCATCGTGGACACCTACGGCGGCGCGGGCCGTCACGGCGGCGGAGCTTTTTCAGGCAAAGACCCGACCAAGGTGGACCGCAGCGCGGCTTACATGGCGCGCTACATCGCCAAAAACATCGTCGCCGCTGGCCTGGCCGACCGCGCCGAGGTGCAGCTTGCCTACGCCATCGGCGTGGCCGAGCCGGTCAGCGTGCGCGTCGATACCTTTGGCACCGGCAAAATCGGCGAAGGTGCTCTGACCGAGCTGATCCGCAAGAACTTCGCGCTCACCCCCAAGAAGATCATCGAGAGCCTGAACCTGCGCCGGCCCATCTACCAGAAGACCGCCGCCTACGGCCACTTTGGCCGCACCGAGCCCGAGTTCACCTGGGAGGCCACCGACAAGGCCGCCGCCCTCGCCGAACAGGCCGGATTGAAGGCCGCCGCCAAGTAGCCCCACCGCAACATCCACGCAACACCAAGGGACCCTTCGTCAGAAGGGTCCCTTTTTACAGATGTGCAGTTTTCGGTTCGCCAGCGATTCGCCCGGAACCCGGAAATCCCGGGAAGCACCCGACAAGCCGACATAGCAAGACTAATCTGAGCGCTTTGAGAGACGCGCTTTTTCAAATTGCAGAGAATCTAGTTCCCGATGTCCCGCGAAAAACCCGGATAGACAAATGCGCCGCGGATCGTTTCGACATCCTTGGCCGAAACGCCGCACTGAAGGGCGGTGCTGTTCCAAGTCTTCGCCACCTGCTCCTGCATTCCGTAGACAATCTTCTCCGCCTCCTCGCGATGGAGTAGGAAGCGCGGGTACTCGGAAAGAATGTTTGTGGCATTGGCAAAGCGGCCATGACGACCGCATTCCATGGCCAGATCCCGGCGATCCTGGCTGACAGTCGGAAGCGGGATAAGATCATAAGTTGGTGAAAGTCTCCAGTTTCGGTCAAAGGCGATGAAGGCATGGTTGCGTGGGTGATCGTCCGTATTCGAGATCAACGCGTTGAAGCACATGCGGCGGAAGAGATCCCGCGCATCGGCCTTTGGTTCCGAGACAATGCGGCGCAATTCTTCGGCAAGAAGAATGTAAGACCAACGATCTCTTGCTGTCTGTGCCTCGTCCGCTCGTAGGGCTGTCAGACCGCTTATCATGCGCGCACGGTTGTAGCCGGTGGGCGTTCTTTTCCTGTCGAAGCGCCGGATCAGAAGAACATCTTTTCCGGCCACGTTGACGAGCCGGCTTTCGGCCGCATCGATGCCGCACTGGCGCGCGAGCTCCAGCATGGCGTGCTCGACGCGCGGATAATTCCATCGATCATCGTACCGGGAAAACTTCGCTATCCAGAGCTCATCCTTGCTCTCGATGACTGCCTTTGGCCGTGCGCCGCCCATTGAGGTTCCGAGCAGCAACAGATCCTGAGCCTGCTCCGTGTTCGAATCGTTGGGAATCTCGTCCCTAACTAAAGACTCGGCGAGTTCCTGAAGCCTTTCGAGCTCAATGGTCTGATTGAATTTGCGCCGAGGCGCCGGAGGAACTCGGTTCAAGCCAAAACCGAGAGCACCAGCACGATCATCGGGCGACTCAAGAAGATAATCGATCTCCCGGAGCTTCGGAATGCCCGCACGCTTCTCAATAATGCGGCGGCCCCAGAAGTCGGGACTGGCATCGCGCAAGGCGCCAAAGACGCCTTTCATTCGGATGGTTTCGTAGGTGATCGCGGCGAGCTTTAGCTCCACGGGGTCGATGTCTACGGCATCGGAGTTTTCAAGGTAAGATCGGCCATAAACAAAACGTCCCAACGGATCGCCTCGCGGATCCATTTCGATCACAAACTTGCCCGCGGTCACGGCAGATACAGCGCCGGGGAGAGTGATATAGACGTAGCACTCCTGCGTTGTATCAAAAGTCATTGTTGAGTCCTCGTGCCTTTCTCGCGCGCAAAGGTTGTTTGCGGCGGGCGAGAGCCAGGCCATGCGCGTCTTTGAGAGGATTGGCAAGATCTTCAAAGGCCGGCAGCAAGTCGTAGAGCCAAAGCAAGGCTGCATAAACCGCGACCCCGGTAGAGGGCTTGCCTCTTTCGGCGTCCATTACTGCGCGATATCCTGTCCCAATCATTTGGGCGGCCGCCACCATGGTCAATCCGCGCCGGAGTCTTGCCATGCGGAGATTACTGCCCACGGCCTTGAGGGCGCGCTCAACGGGATAAGGTTGTGAGGCCAGTAGCTGGTTCGGGTACATAATCTTCTCTCAAGAGCAGATTATACCACTTTATCTGCTATCAAGAGCATAATATTAATTAAACTGCTCTTTAGAGCATGTTAAATGCTTTAATCTGCTCTCAAGTGCAGTGCTTACCTCTTCTCTCCAAAGCAAAATCCCTCAAGAACGGCAGCAACGTTGCTTGGTATATAAACCGCGGCACCCTCGCAACACCAAGGGACCCTTCGCCAGAAGGGTCCCATTTCGCAGGAGCGCAGTTTCCGGTTCGCCGGCGATTCGCCCGGGGCCCGGAAATCCATGAAAGCAGTCGAGAAGGCGACTTTGCAGTACCAATGGTTGGAGTGTGCATTTGGCGCTCAGTGCAACGACGAGAGTCGGCGGTAGACCTGATTCTGTTCGCTACCTGATCTGATTCGCTCGTCAAATTGGTAAAGCAGTAGACGCGTTCCAAGTAGCTTCGATGTCCGCAATGACAGAGTTGCGAATTGATGAGCGCTCAAATTCAGTCAGTGCGAATGCTTTTTCCCCTGCATCTTTGATTGAAGCGCCTAAGTGCCAAACGCTCACGTGATCTACCACGATGAACCTGTCATGGTAATCATTGGTTACGCGCGCTTCGACTTGACCACCATGTTGCGCAATGAATTTTTTTGCTTCAAGAGCGAAATCGCCTTTGGTCTTCATTGTCAGCACTCTTAGTTTGACGGAACGACTTACATTCGTGAGAAGACTCCAAAGAGTTTCGTCAACGTAAGTATCGACGATTATCAATTCTGTGGTTGCGGTTTGTACGATCCTCCGAATCTCGACATAAGCGTCATGCTGAGAGCCCGCTGGGTGGAATGCTTCGCTTGGCTCCGGGAGCTGCCATCCAATTTGTACGACCGCACTTCGAAGTACAGCGAGTAACTGATCAAGATTCTCGTTGGCTATTTGACGGAGTTTCGCATCGCTATCGTTCATATTGAATGCAATTGCTTGGGCCGCGCTAAACGAATCAAAAATGGGACAACCGGGACTGAAAGCTGCGTTCAGAACACTCTCTGACGTTGCTTTCCATTCTTCGCGCTTTGCAGAACCAAACGGCTCGGTCCTCAAGGCTTCCGCCGTCGCAATTTGGTTCTCCAGTATTTTGATTGCCTTCTCCGGTGCAAGAGACGGTGCTGTACCCCCGTAATTTCGTTTTGCCATTTGCTCCCCCTCCACGGCCCTTTGATCGAGATAACGAAGATGGTCGATCCGTGATTCAACTTGGTTCCAATGATTTGATCCGGGCTCTCGATCTTGCTGACGCCGAATCCAGAATTCCAATTCCTCTCTTATTGCTTTAGGCGTGGTTGGAAAAGGGACATCAAGTTGAGTCTTCAAAAACTGGGATGCTCGGCCATTCTCAACTTTGTTGACGCCCTTGTCCGTAATCCCAATAGCTCCAGAAGAAGATTCCCAAATCAACCTGTCGGAAAGGAGAACATCCCTGAGGTCACGCATATGGGGAGTGATTCGGCCCGAAGAATCCCGAGCAGGCCAACCCGCGACGATCAGGTGCTGGCTGTCGCCTCCCACCCCATCGTAGAGCTGGTCCAGATAATTATCGGCCTCTTCTTTCTTTGAGCGCGGAGAAGTGCTCATGATCGTTAATCCTGCCAAGATAGAATCGCTGACAATCATAATAGACTCGTCAACTTTCTGCATCGCCGATTCGGCGACCTTTAAACTCCGGTTGCAGTGCTTCGACTGGATAGGTCCCCGTAAACGCCCTAGGGTTCAGGAGCAATGTGGCGCCTGGATTGTCGGCTATTCCGGAATCTGCATCACTCCCTCTCATTCCTATTACCCTCCCCGCGTCCATCACCTGTCTCGCTCCCCGCCGTTGAACTCCCTCCCGGAGACCGCTCAGTTCCTTTGCGCCCGAACTCCTTGAGCCATTCCTGAAGCCGCCTCATGCATCGCCCGGCGCACAACTCTGCCCCAACCCGTTTTGCAGATAATTACGATCCGGCAGCGCAGAATGACCGCATGTCCAACCTCCGCCATATCGATCTCCCCCGCCGTGGGCCTTTCCTGATCTCTGACCCCTGACCCCTGATCTCTGACCCCTGACCCCTGACCACTGAGCCGTACCCCACCCCCCTCCCTGTGGAAATCTCATTTTCTGGCCCCCCGACCGCTTGTAACTAAAACGAAATCAATAGCATATGATTTTTACTAGGTTACTAACCAGTAAACATAAACCTCGAAAAATCCCCTCTTTTTGCCCCAAAACCTGCCTTTTTTGCCCGGTTCGAGCCAAAAAACCGCCCTCGAACAGACCTTTTTCCCTCGCTTTTCTCACTCTTCCCGTCTGCAAAGGACACCGTTTCGACCTCCGGCAACAGCCCTCCCGCAAATGCCTTAGAATGCTTTGTGTGGCGCGCTGCGCGTCCATTCTGTCGAGGTGCTACCGATGCGTTTCCTCGTATTTGCAGTTCTTGCTCTTGCCTTGGCCGCCATCACCGCCGCTTCAGCCGCCGCGCAAACCGCTAATTGGAGTTACCAGGGCAAGACCGGCCCGCTGGTCTGGGGCAAGCTGGACCCGTCCTATCAGGCCTGCTCGAAGGGCCATGAGCAGTCGCCCCTCGACATTCGCGGCGCTCACATGAACAAGGCGCTCCAACCCATCGAGTTCCACTACATCGCCGGGCCGGTGATGCTCACCAACGACGGCCGCACCATCGTGGCGCGCGTTGATCCGGGCAGTTACTTGGTGGCCGGCGGCGTGCGCTATGAACTCGTCGAGTTCAGCTTCCACCATCCCGGCGAGCAGGCGGTGAAGGGCAAGCTGACCGACATGGACGTGCAACTGCTGCACCGGAGCGCCGACGGCCGGATGGCCATGGTGACCGTGCGGCTGCGCGAGGAAGCCGGCAGCCCCAACGCCGTGCTGGCTGCGCTGTGGCCGCACCTGCCCAAAACCGCGGGAGCGAGCGAAAAGGTTGCTGAGATGGTGAGCGCCGGCGGCCTTCTGCCCGCCGACCGCGGCTATTGGACCTACATTGGCTCGCTGACCACCCCGCCCTGCACCGAGGGGGTGCGCTGGTTTGTCTTCGAGCAGGAACTGAGCGTGAGCCGCGACCAGTTGCGCGCCTTCGCGGCGATGTTCCGGATGAACACCCGCGGTCCGCAGGAGTCGCACGGGCGGCGCATCGAGGCCAACGAGTAAGCACCTGCGGTACGCCCAGACGCTCGCTATTCGCTCGCACAAGCTTCCTTGCCAGCCATCCGGCGCCTGCTGTGCGGCCAACTGCCCTTCGGGCGCATGCGCGACTGGCTTTCGATACCCACCCCCGGTATACTTTCACCATGCATCTCCATGCGGCGCCTTCCCCGCCGGGCGCAAACAGAACTCAAACCGTGCTGCGCTTCTCGCTCGTGGCCACGCTCGCCTATGTGGCGGTCACCTTCGTGGCCGGATTGCGCGCCCATTCGCTGGCCCTGTTGTCCGAGGCCGGCCACAATGCCTCCGACTTTTTCGCCCTGTTGCTCAGCTTTGCCGCCGTCTACTTTCAATCCCGCCCCGCCGGCCCCTCGAAGACCTTCGGTTATCAGCGGGCCGGCGTGCTGGCCGCCTTCATCAATGCGGCCGCGCTCATCGTCATTTCCATCTGGATCGGCATTGAGGCCGTCCATCGGCTTTCAGCGCCGGTCATCGTGCAGCCCCGGCTGATGATGTATGTGGCCGCGGCTGGCGTACTCATGAACGGCGTCATCGCAGCCCTGCTGTGGCGCGTGGCCCACGACGTGAACCTGCGCTCGGCCTTCCTCCACATGGCCGGCGATACGCTCTCAACCGCAGCCGTCATCGCAGGTGGCGCGGGCATCCTGCTGACCGGCCGGAACTGGATCGACCCCGCCCTCTCGCTTCTCATCGCCGCGCTCATCCTCTGGACCAGCTTTGGCATCGTCCGCGAGACCCTCAATATTCTTTTGGAAGGCACGCC
>JBAVYF010000188.1:0-2348 GCA_049698655.1 Occallatibacter sp.
ATTGGAGAGTGGTCAGTATGTGCTCGGACCGGTCTTGAAGCGGTTTGAGCAGGAGCTGGCGGCGTTTCACGGCACGAAATACGCCATCGGCGTGGGCAACGGAACGGATGCGATCTGGCTGACGTTGGAGGCCCTCGGCATCGGCCCCGGCGACGAGGTCATCACCCACACCAACACCTTCTTCGCCACTGCGGAAGCAATTTGGCTGCGCAAAGCGACCGCCGTCTTCGTCGACAGCGAACCCAGGACAAACTGCATCGATCCCGCCAAAATTGAGGCGGCTATTACGCCGCGCACCAAAGCCATTATTCCGGTTCATCTTTACGGGCAATGCGCGGACATGAAAGCCATCCGCAAGATCGCCGACAAGCATAAGCTGTATGTGGTCGAAGACAACGCCCAGGCCATTGCGGCTCACGGCGACGGCTTCCGGATCGGCGAGTTGAGCGACGCCGCCACCATCAGCTTCATCATCCAGAAGAACCTTGGAACCTTCGGCGACGGCGGAGCCATCGTCACCAACAACGCGGAGATCGACCGCATCGTGCGCAAGCTGCGCAACCACGGATCGGAAAAACGCTCCTGCCACAGCATCGGATACAACAGTCGCCTCGACGATCTGCACGCCGGCATACTCAGCGCCAAGCTGAAGCACATAGACGAATGGAGTGACCAGCGGCATAAGTGGGCGGCGCGTTACAGCAAGGGCCTGGCCGGCGCGAAGAACATCACGCTGCCCTACGAGACCCCCGGCTACCGTCACGTCTATCACCTTTACGTCATCGAGACCAAAAATCCGGCCCACCGCGATGCGCTGCTGAAGTTCCTCAACGACGAGGGCATCGATGCGAAGTGCCACTATCCCATCGCCATCCACCAGCAAGAGGGA
Organism: Occallatibacter sp.; assembly: GCA_049698655.1. Classification (GTDB taxonomy): domain Bacteria; phylum Acidobacteriota; class Terriglobia; order Terriglobales; family Acidobacteriaceae; genus Telmatobacter. The sequence goes on from JBAVYF010000188.1 coordinate 890, forward strand.
TATCCCTGGGGCCATCAAGCCCGCATTGTTGGACCCATCCCCAACTCGGAACGCAACGCGGCCTGTTGCATCTCGCTGCCCATGTTCCCAGAACTGACCGCCGAGGAAGTGGACTACGTTATCGCCAATGTCCTTGAGTGGGACGGGAGGACACAGTGAGCCAGAAATATCGAGTTGTGGTCGTGGGCATGGGTAAGCGCGGAATGCACCATGCCCTGGCGTTTCAAGCCAACGGGCGCTTTGAGGTTGTAGGAGTCTGCGATATCGACCCGGCTCGGTTAGACGCGGCGGCGGCCAGGTTCGGCGCCGCCAAGGGCACGGACGCGCGCCAGTTGTGCGCCTCCCTCAAGCCCGACGTCTTCTGCTTCTGCACCCTCCCCAACCTGCGCGGCGAGATGATTCGCGTCGGCATCGACGGCGGCGCGCGCTTGATCGCGTTTGAAAAGCCGGTGGCGCTCAATACCAGGGAAGGCTTTGAGGTGAGGAAGCTGTTGACAGAGAGCGGCGTCAAGGCGGTGGTCAGCCATCAGCACCGCTACGGCGAGCATTACCGCAAGGTCAGGGAGATTATCGCCAGCGGCGCTCTGGGGCGCGTGCATACGGTCTACGGCACGGCCTCAGGCTGGATGACGCACATGCTCTCGCACCTGATCGACTACATGCGCTGGTACAACGGCGAAGCGCCGGCGCAGTGGGTCATGGCGCAGGCCGCCGGACGCGGCAAGTTGGCGGACCTGCATCCCTCGCCGGACCACATCGGCGGTTTTATCCAATTCGCCAACGGAGTGCGCGGCATCGTCGAGTGCGGCGCGGGCGCTCCGGACGTTCCGGAGGTCGATTACTGGTGGCGCAAGTGCCGCATTGGCGCGCAGGGCACGGATGGCTACGCGGAAGTCCTCACCGGCGGCGGCTGGCGCGCGGTCACAAAAGAGGGCGCGTCTTCGGGACCGGGATGCATGAACTACGATCTCGACATGCCTCCTTACGTCGCGGATATCGCCGGCTGGCTGGACGACGACCGCAAGGTGCATCCCTGCAATTTCGCGAGCGCCTACGCGGGCTTCGAGATCATGATGGGACTCTGCCGCTCGGCCGCAACCGGAGGGCAAGTGGCGCTGCCGCTCGCCGGCGCGCTCGATGAGGTCGAACTGCTCAAGACCCATCTGGGCGACCGTCCAGTGTTGCTCTCGAGCCCGGTCAACGCCAAGGAATACGGAGTAGCCTAGTGTCCTGAGTCAGAAATACGCAGCACAATAATTGCTGTCATCCTGAGCGAACGGGGCCCCAGGCGTACTCTTCAGCCTGGGGGTGGTGAGTCGAAAGCCTGCCCTGAGCGTAGCCGAAGGGGATCTGCGGTTGTTCTTCAATCAACTTCTGACTCACCATACTATTGATCCGGCCCAGAAGTTTTGAAACGCTGTGCCCCATCCATTCCGCGCTTTTTGCGGAATGGGTGGGA
>JBAVYF010000189.1:0-1744 GCA_049698655.1 Occallatibacter sp.
CACGTAGCCGGGGCTGGATGATGGCGACCTTTGCCTTCAACAGCGCCATCCTGCTGGCGATGGTGATCATCCCGATCCTGCATCCGGAGATGCTGCCGCAGATCACGAATGCAATCCGGATGGACGCGCCGACGCCGGTGCAGGAGCAGAGACCGGTGGTGCGGACAGAGCAGGTGCAGACTGCGCCTTCGGAGATCAAAGCCAGCGTTCTGCAAGCGCCATCGGTAATTCCGAAGCAGCCCTATATTCCCGGCAAGCCGGACGAGCCCTTGCCGGGCACAGTGATCGCTCTCGGCGGCCCCGGCCCCGGCACGGGCGGCCCGGATAATCCATTCAACGGACGTGGGACGCTCCCCGATGTACGCCCGGCGGCGCCGGCGGCAACGCAGCACGTGTCCTCGGGCGTGATGCAAGGGATGCTGATCCACAAGGTAATTCCAAGGTATCCGATGGTAGCGCTGGCGACACGCACCTCGGGCACGGTGGTTCTGCAGGCCACGATCTCGCGCAATGGAACCATCGAGAACCTGCACGTGGCGAACGGTCCCGTGCTTTTGCAGCAGGCGGCGCTCAATGCGGTGAAGCAGTGGCGCTACCGGCCGTATCTGCTCAACGGCCAGCCGGTTGAGGTGGAGACGACGGTGAGCGTAGAGTTCACGCTGGAGTGAAGCGAACGCTATAGCGCGCGGCGAGTGTTATGGGTAAGAATGACATCTGTACTGAGACAGATCACTCGCCGCGAATTTTTAGGTAGCGCTTCTGCTGCGGCGCTTGGAACTATTGCCGCTCCGCGGATTCTCCGGGCCGCAGCGCCAACTCGGCGCGAGCGTGTGTTTGTCGGCGCGTCCGCGCCCGACGGGATTCTGGCTTACGACTGGAATCCGGAGACGGCAGTGCTGACGCCTGCGGGCGTGGCAGCGAAAGTTCCCAATGTGGAATGGCTTGCGCTTTCTCCGGGGCATGAGTTCGTGTATTCGGCGTCGGAGCTGGACACGTTTGAGGGCAAGCCAACCGGAGAAGTGGCCAGCTTCCGCCTCGCGGGCGGGGAATTGCAGCCACTTTCGGCGCGCAACTCTGCCGGGACGGGGACATGCCACGTGGCAGTCGACGCGACGGGGCACATGCTGCTCGCCGCAGATTATTCCGGTGGAAGCACGGCCAGCTTCCGGATTGAAGACGGCAGGCTGAGCGAGGCCGTGTGGACCGGGCAATACACGGAACACGGTCCCAATCCGGAGAGGCAGCAAACGGCGCACGCGCACTTTGCGTCGTTCTCGCCGGACAACCGGTTTGCGTATATCAACGACCTGGGCGGGGATCGCATTCACATTTACGAGGCCGATCCGGTGACGGCGCGGATGACGGCGGCGGGGACGTATCGCGGAGCGCCCGGCTCGGGGCCGCGAACGCTGCACTTTCATCCCAATGGGCGTACGGCGTATTGCATGAACGAGCTGGCGTCGACGGTGGACGTTCTGAACTGGCACAAGGCCGACGGAAGCCTGACGCTCATGAACCGCATCGACCTGTTGCCCGCGGATTATCACGGGCCGACGCGCGGATGCGATACGGTGATCCCGCGCGACGGGCGGTTTGTTTACTTCGCCAACCGCGACGACAATTTTCTGTATGCCTTCCGCGCGGATACGAAGACGGGAAAACTGACGCCGATGAGGCGATCGAATTGCGGAGGGAAGACGCCGCGGAATTTCACGCTCGATCCCACGGAGCGCTGGATGCTGGT
>JBAVYF010000190.1:0-2970 GCA_049698655.1 Occallatibacter sp.
TCTCGATCTCGGCAAAGCTCTCACCCAGCCGTTCGGCGCTCTGGTTCAGCGCGGCCTCTATGCTGGTGAGTTCGTCTCCGCCGGCAAGACCAAGGCGGGCGCTCAGGTCGCCCGCGCCAATCTGCCGCGCAAAGGAAATCACTCGCTGAAGCCGCGCGCCGGCGCGTCTGTCAGCCCAGGCCGCCACCGGCAGCACCAAGGCCAGCGCTATCAGGCCGGACCATAGAGCCGCGTAACCGAGAGGATGTCTGAAGACAAGCGCCATCACCGCAGTTTGCAGGATCAGCAGCAGGACAAACAGGCCGAGCAGCTTGGTAATAACTTTTGAGGTCAAGGTATCCTACTCGCTCTTGGGAAGCTCGAAGCGGTATCCGGCGCCGCGCACGGTCTTCAGGTGACGCGGGTTTTCCGGGTCGACCTCGATCTTATCCCGGATGCGGCTCACATAGACGTCGACCGAACGGGGTGTGACGAAGCGGGCATCGCCCCAGACGGCGTCCAGCAAATGATCACGGCTGTAGACCCGGCCCGGATGCCGCGCCAGGTAATCCAGCAACCGGAACTCGGTGGCCGTGGTGGGGGTCAGTTTGCCGCGCACCGTCAACTGCATGGCGTTGGCGTCGATGATGACCTCTTCAAAGCGGGTGACCGAGGGCGTGTCAGGCCGTTCGAAGCGACGCAATACGGCCTTCACTCGCGCCATCAGTTCACGGGTGGCGAAGGGCTTGGTTATGTAGTCGTCGGCCCCCATCTCCAGGCCCAGCACACGGTCGTTTTCGCCGGCGCGCGCGGTGAGAAAAATAATCGGAACGGTGGAGAGCGCGGGGTGCTTGCGCAAACGGCGGCAGACGTCAAGTCCGTCGCCGCCGGGCACCATGATGTCCAGCAGGAACAGAGCGGGCGGCTGGCGCTCGGCGTCGGGAATCAGGTGGGTGGGAGTGCTAAACAGGCGCGCCGCAAATCCGCCCGCCTCCAGGTGATACTGCACCAGCCGCGCGATGTCGGAGTCGTCTTCCAGTACAAAAATAGTCTGGCTCAACCGGTCTGCCCTCGCCTGGCGGCTGTTGAACTTCAGATGTGGAGGCCGCAAGGAATTATTAACAGACTACTGTAACCAGGCAAAGAGATTGCAAACGTTGTGTGAATTTGTGCGGGGAGCGGGGCGGCAAAGCGGGCGCAGACCTCGAAAAAATCGGGAATTCACGAAAAGACGGCCGGCCGAAGATCGCTCCCCGGCCGGCGGCAATTGTTGCATGATTGTAACCCTGCTCAGGCGACGGAGTTGCCCTGTGCGGCTTCGAGTTCGGCGATGTACTCGACCACCGCCTCGCTCCAGCCGTCGATGTGCGTCCACGCGCCGTAGCCCACGCCGTTGCGGTTGCTGGCAACGTTGATCACGTAGCCCTTGCCGCGCGGCGCGGGGACCTGGTCGTGCGACTGCTCGTCGGTGATGACGATCAGCCTGTCCCAACCCTCGCGGACCTCCGCCTCGATCTGCTTGAGCGCGGCGCCCAGGTAAGTCCCCGCGTGCGGCTGGCTCTGGTCCAGAGCGTCGCGCAGCGCCATTCCGCGCCGCGACGGCACCCGCACAGCCTTCTCGGAGAAGGTGTAAATCGTCCCCTTTTCCGCGATCTCCCGGAGCAGGATGGCCAGCCCGTAGGCAGCGTCGGTGCGGCGCATCTCCGAACGGCCAGAGATGGCCGACTCCATCGAACCGGAGACATCCACCAGCAGCACCGTGTGGCCGGAGAGCTTCCCTGCCCTGCCTTCGAGAGCCCGGAACATCGCAGCTTCCAGCGCAGCCTCCCACTGCGGCGCGCTGCGTGCGGCGGCCAGAAAACGGAAGGGCAGGACCCGATCCGTCTTCAACTCGGCCAGCGCGGCCAGCACCAGTTCCTCACTCACGCCGGCCGTGCGCAGGTTGCGCAGATTGCGCAACAGAGCCAGTGCGCCCAGCTTGCGCTCGGCGAGCAACCGCTCCCACACGGCGCGCTTGGCTTCCTCGCCCTTGGAACCTTCCCCGCGCCCGGCAGCCGAGAGCGCAACCTCCCAGGTGTCGGGCGTGGCCAGCTCGTTCTCCGCCAGCCGCTTCCACAAGGCAGCCTGCGCCTCGTCCACAGGCCGCGCATGAGAAAGAAAGAGCACGTCGCGCAAACGAACCGCGCCAGCCCGGTCGTATTTGGCCAGCGCGTACTCGTCGAACTTGCCGAATGCGGCGGCCAGCCCCTTCTTCACCTGCGCGGAGAGCGGCTGACGCCCGCCGGCCCAGTAGATGGCGACAAACTCCGAGAGCTCATCAGCGCGCTGAATGATGCGCGCCAGCGTCTCGGCTACCAGGGCGCGATGCGTTGCGTGGCGCGCCATCTCCCGCACCAGCAACAGCGGCGCGTGGCGCAGCTTCATCCGCTCGCGAGCTTCAACGGCCAGCGCGGCAACCTTCTCTGCGGCAACTTGCGGAACCAGTTCGTGGATGCGGCCGGCAATCTGCACGCCATCCTCGTAGAACTCGCCCTCCCACAACATGCAGGAGAGAACCGTGCGCCGCAGCATCTGCTCCGGTGTGATGACCTTGGCCGGCGCTCCCTCGTGGGTGCGCGGACGCGGCTTCTGCTTGAAAACATTCAGGCGCATGGTGGCGCCTCCTTTCAAATAAACCTGCTGCCGGGGAAAAGTCGGACGCGGACAACTACCAAGATAACTCTTGGCGGCAGGGTTCGAACCTGCTCCACCGCATATAGCGGCGCTCTACCAGATGAACCCGTGCCCTGCGCCACCGGCAGGCTGTTGATGATTGATGTTAGCCGACGTGAACGAAAAAGTCTGACCGGGGAACAAGCGGCGACAGAACATTGGCGGATGTCCTGCCTTGGACGACGCGAATTGCAATCGCGGCGGGATTCGAACCCGCATTCTCCGCTCCCGAAGTATCCGTTGCCTACACCACCGGCCAGGGTGGTTGTTATGGCGCGC
>JBAVYF010000191.1:0-2509 GCA_049698655.1 Occallatibacter sp.
ACTTAATCCAGCTGTCCTGGTTTGGCACGCCACGTGTATTAGAAGAGGACAGTTTCCGAAACAGGGAACAGGGATCAGGGATCAGGGAACAATTCGAAGCTGTGGGGAATTTGAGACTGACCACTGATCACTGACCACTGATCACTGAGGAAGAAAAGGAGCGGGCGATGCAGCAGACAGGACAGACAGCGGAATTCAAGGAAACAGGGCCGGCAGCAACAAGTCTGGCTGAAACAGGGCTGGCGGCAATCGGGCTGGCCGGAGCCGGGGCGGATCTGGCCGGCCGCAGGCGGGTCGAGGCAGTGGTCGAGACTCTGGCCAACCTGCGCAGCAAGGGCGAGAGCCTGGCCGCGGTGGCGCATGACTCCCGCAACATGGTCACGGCGCTGGGGCTCTATTGCGATCTGCTGGAGGAGCCGGGGGTGCTCAACCCTTCGTTCCTTCACTACGCCAACGAACTGAGGCTGGTGGCCACGGCCAGCCGCCGTCTGGTGGAGAAGCTGCTGGCCCTCGATGCCCGCCTTGATGCCCGCCTCGATGCCCGCCTTGGCTCGGATGCCGGCCTCTTCAGGACAACCGGCGCGGCCCAGACGGGGGCCGAACCGCTCGCAGCCGAGCGGCTGGAGCGGGCTCGCCGCTGGGATCTGATGCCCGCCGAGCCGATCAACAACCTGGCCGGAGAGCTGCTGTCCAACCGCAATCTGCTCTCGGCCCTGGCCGGGCCCTCCATCGCCCTCACCGTGGACGCCGAGGGCGGCGCGCAACCTGTGCGGCTGACCGGCGAGGACCTGACCCGGGTTCTGGTCAACTTGGTCAAGAACGCCGCCGAGGCCATGCCCGACGGAGGTCGAATCTCTATCAGCCTGCATGAGTTTCATGCCGAAGCGGAGGTCCATCCATGGCTGATGCTGACCATGGAAGACAACGGGCCTGGCATCCCCCGCAAGGCGCTGGAGAAGATCTTCGACTCCGGCTACACCACCCGGTACAGCGGCGCCTCCAGAAATGGCGGCTGGCCGGCCTCCCATCGCGGGCTGGGCCTGTCCATCACCCGCTCCATCGTCGAGGCCGCCGGTGGCCGCATTCATGCCGCCAACCGCGCCCCGGCCGGAGCCCGCTTCCAGATCGAGCTGCCCGCCCGCTCCCGCTGACGCGGGCAAAAATCTGGCGGTCCGCTGCCCAAAAAGAAGCCTTGGGGCGGCGGTAATAAAAAATCCGGTTTACCCATTTGCGCGTGAGGCGAATACAATGCTCGAAACAGCTCTCAACACAAGAACCATGGAGTTTATCCCCCAACTCGCGGAGCCGCCGGCGCGCCTGCACCTGCTGGTGGTCGACGCCGACACCGCGATGCGCTCGGCCTGCGCAGAGATTGCCAGCAGCCTGGGCTACGCGGTCGAGAGCACCGGCGACCTGGCTCAGGCGCGCAGCCTGTTGCGCGGCAGCGCGGCCGATATCCTGCTGGTCAACCTGCCGGCGGGCTCCAACCAGGGCCTGGAGCTGGTCTCGGAGGCCAAGCTTCTTTACCCCCAGACCGCGGTCATCGCCATGACCGCCTCGGGATCGGTCAACGCCGCCGTCGAGGCCATGCGCTGCGGAGCCAGCGACTACCTCGCCAAGCCCTTCGCCATGGACGAGCTCTCCACAGTCCTCGACCGCGCCGCGGCCTCGCTGGCCACCGACACCGCCACCCGCCAGTTGCGCGAGCGGCTCAGGCTCTCGCAGGGACTGGGCGCGATGATCGGCCGCTCCGGGGAGATGGAGAAGCTCTACCGCATCCTCTCCAAGGTCGCCCAAAGCACACACCCCGTCCTCATCCTGGGCGAAAGCGGCACCGGCAAAGAGCTGGTGGCGAGGACCATCCACGCCTACGGACCTAATTCGCAAAAGCCGTTTTTGCCGGTCGACTGCGGCTCGCTGGTGCCCACGCTGATCGAGAGCGAGCTCTTCGGCTACGTCAAGGGGGCCTTCACCGGGGCCAACCGCGCCAAGGACGGGCTGCTGGTATCGGAGGAGGGCGGCACGGTCTTTCTCGACGAGATCGGCGAGCTGACCCTCGACCTGCAGGCCAAGCTGTTGCGCGCGTTGCAGGAAAAGGAGGTCCGCCCGGTCGGCGCCACCCACCGCATCCCCATTAAGGCGCGCATCGTGGCCGCCACCAACCGCGATCTGGCGGTGATGGTCGAAAAAGGCGCCTTCCGCAAGGACCTCTTCTACCGGCTCAACGTGGTCAACCTGCGCCTGCCCCCGCTGCGCGACCGCCGCGAGGACATTCCGCTTCTGGCGGCGCATTTTTTGGACCGCATCAGCCGCGAGCACGGCGCCAAGTTTACCTTGAGCGACGAGGCCCTGCGCACCATGATGCGCCACGACTGGCCGGGCAACGTGCGGGAGCTCGAGCATTCAATCGAACGGGCCTGCGCGCTCTCTAGCGGTCCGGTGCTCCACCTGGGCGACCTGCCCACGCAGCTTCAGCAGCAGGGCCTGGAGGCCCGGCGCTCGGCCGCCC
>JBAVYF010000192.1:0-2100 GCA_049698655.1 Occallatibacter sp.
CACCGGCAGCGCTCTGTGGACCGATCCGAGGGTGGCGCACGCCTTCACCGGCGGCATCTTTGTGCTGATGCTGGTTTCGCTGGTAGCCAAATCCGTGCAGTTTCCGCTGCACACCTGGATTCCCGAAGCCATGGCCGCGCCCACTCCGGTGAGCGCCCTGCTGCACGCGGCTTGTTATGTCAAGGCCGGCGTCTATCTGGCCGCGCGCATGCACAGCTTTGGCGCATGGCCGCAAGCCGGAGGGTTCGCCTGGGGAAGCGAATCCCTTGTCTGGGTGGGCACCGTCACCATGGCCGTGGGCGTAATGTACGCCATGGTGCAGACAGATTTGAAGCGCATGCTGGCCTTCTCCACGGTGAGCCAGATCGGCTACATGATGTTGGGTATCGGCATCGGCACGCCGCTGGCCATAGCCGCTGGCCTGCTGCATTGCCTCAATCACGGCTTTTTCAAGGCCGGGCTGTTTTTGACCGCCGGCTCGGTGCAGCACGCCTCGGGTACGCGCGACATGAATCAGCTTGGTGGCCTGGCGCAGAAGATGCCGCAGACGACATTGTCCTGGCTGATTGGGGTGGGCAGCATGATGGGCATTCCGCTGATGAGCGGCTTCGCCAGCAAGTGGATGCTCTATGCCGCGGCGCTGCAGGCCGGATGGGCCGTGCCGGCGATGGTGGCGTGGGCCGCGAGCCTGGGCACGGTCTTCATGGGAGCCAAGGCGACCAGCGCCGTGTTCCTGGGCCCTCCGACCGAGCATACCAATGACGCGCACGAAGCGCCGCCTTCGATGTTGTGGGGAATGGGGCTGCTGGCCGCGGGCAGCGTGGTTCTCGGCGTGGCGCCGCAGTTGGCGGTCAATTATTTCCTCAATCCGATCCTCGCCGCGCTCGGTCTTGGCGCAGGTGTGCATGTCACGTGGCTTGGGTTGTCGGCCGATGCGGGCAGCTTCTCCAGCGTAGGTGGCCTGGTGCTGGCCGTCGTATCGATCGTGCTGGGCGGAGCGATTTATCTTGTCGCCTACGCCGCGAGGCCGGTTGCGTCCGGCGCTGTGCTGGCGGGTGCGGTTGCGGGTGGGGGCGTGTTCACAGGGGGCGAGCCGCTCTCCGAGCAGGGCCGCCTCACTGCGGGCGATTTCTCTGAGATTTTCGAGGCGCACTGGCACTCGTTCTTCCGCTGGTCGAACGTCGACCGCGTGTATCTGAGCGTGTGGGACGGACTGCAGGCGGTCTCGCGCGGGCTTGGCGTTGCGTTTGCGTGGATGGAACGCCGTGCGACGATGCTGGTCGTCGTTTTCGCTGCGGCAGCACTGGCTCTAGCGCGCTGGGCCGTGCCCGGAACCGCTCAAGCAGGATTCGAGGCCCTAGCGCCTTTCGCACAGATCCCTCCGCTACTGATCCTCGCGGTCGCCATCGCGGCATGTGCGCTGTTGCTTGCAGCGCTCTCAAGTCCCTACGGCCGCAAGCTGGCTCTGCCGATGCTGTTCGTTGCCGCGCTGGTGGTCGACGGGCTTTTCGCGGCGAATTCGTGGGCACGCCTGAGTCTGCTTGAAGTCGCAGCCTTGCTGACGGTAGTGCTGGTCTGGCGGACCGCACGCTCTCAAGCCGCAAAGCTCACCTATCTCGCCGTGGTTCTCGTCTCCGCTGGGTCGATGGTCGTCGCCGAAGTTCTGGCCGATCGCGGCAATCCCGAATGGGCGCGCGCGCTGCTCTTCACCAGCGTCTGCGTCAAGCTGGCCGCGGTGCCTCTCTTCTTCTGGCTGTTGAAGCTGGCCGACGAACTTCCCGCAGTGGTGCTCGGTGTCATCATCGCGGTCGTCGATATGGCTGCCTTCGGCGAATTCTTTATCGCGACGCAGTCTTTTCAGATGGCACTCACCCCGCACGGGCTGTGGATATCCGTTGCCGCGGGAACGTCGCTCATCGCCGCTCTGCTGATGTTGACTCAGCGCAGCCTTAAGCGGTTGCTGGTGCTTTCGACAGCCGAGGACGTGGGCTTCCTGCTTCTCGGCGCCGCATCGATGAGCGTCATCGGAGCGCAGGGCGCGTTGATTGCAGCCAGCACGCACGCTCTGGCAAAGGCGCTGCTTTTCATCTCGCTTGCCGC
>JBAVYF010000193.1:0-3730 GCA_049698655.1 Occallatibacter sp.
GGTGCAGGCCGAGCCGCTCGACACAGCAACGTCGTTAATGCCCATCAGCAGCGACTCACCCTCGACATACACAAAACTCACATTCAGGTTGCCGGGCAGACGATGCTCCATCGAGCCGTTCACGTGAATGTAGTCGAGATTCGCTTCGAGCTTGTTTTTCAGCCGGTCGCGCAGGCCCGCCAAAAACTTCGCTTCGGCGGCCATCTCTGCCTGCGCGATCTCACAGGCTTTGCCCAGGCCGACGATCCCCGGCACATTCAAGGTGCCGGACCTCATGCCGCGCTCGTGGCCGCCGCCGTCAATCTGCGCGGCAATCTGCACGCGCGGGTTGCGCCGGCGAACATAAAGCGCGCCCACGCCCTTAGGGCCGTAAATCTTGTGGCCGGAGAGTGAGAGCACGTCGATGTTGTCGGCGATTACGTCCACCGGAACCTTGCCCACCGCCTGCACCGCGTCGGTGTGGAAAATCACGTTCTTCTCATGGCAGAGCTTGCCGATTTCGGCGATGGGTTGCAGGACGCCTATCTCGTTGTTGGCCGCCATGATCGAGACCAGAATCGTCTTGTCGTCCATAGCTCGCCGTAGGTCGTCGAGGTCGATCAGCCCGTCGGCCTTGACGGGGAGATACGTGACGCGGTAGCCGTTCTTCTCCAGGCGCTTGCAGGTGTCCAGCACCGCCTTGTGCTCGGTCACCTGCGTGATGATGTGGTTGCCGCGCTCGCGGTACATTTCGGCGATGCCCTTGATGGCCAAGTTGTTCGACTCGGTGGCGCCGGAGGTGAAGATGATCTCCTTGGCCGTCGCGCCGATGAGCCGCGCAATTTGCTCACGCGCCGCCTCCACGGCCTGCTCCGCCTCCCATCCGAAGGAGTGATTGCGGCTGGCTGCGTTGCCGAACTTCACAGTGAAGTAGGGCAGCATCGCCTCCAGCACCCGCGGGTCCAGAGGGCTGGTGGCGTGGTTATCCATATAGATCGGAAGGCTTACGCCTGCCGGGACTTCTACGGAACTGGCAAATGTGCTCATCTGTGTCTCCATCCTCATCGATTGCTCTTCCGCGCCCTGCTTGTTCCGCTGGACCCGGAGGGGGAAAGCTTTCTCGTTACAGCGCTAATGAAACCAGCACGCCAGCGGCCTTCATTCGATCTCCGTGCGCTTGCGCCGCGGGTTGTTCGTGCTCCGTCAAATCCTGAATGCTGATGCTCTTCAAAACGCCGGCGATGGTATCGTTCACCCGCGCCAATGGCTCCCTGATGGTGCAGCTCGGCGTCAGCTCGCAGCCCGTCTTGCCCTTGGTGCAGGAGGTGATGAAAAACGGCCCGTCGATGGCCAGAATTACCTCGTAAGCCGAAATCGTGCGCGCCTCCCTGGCCAGCGCGTAGCCGCCGTTCATGCCGGCGTGGGAGTGCAACAGGCCGGATTTGGTCAACTGTTGCAGAATCTTGGCCAGCAGTTGCGCCGGAATTCCGTATGCGTCGGCTACGTCCTTGGCGCTGAGCGCAGGCGCCTCAGGGTGCTCAGCCAGGTACTTGAGCGCCATCAGGCCGTAATCCGCTTTTTTGGTCAGCTTGAGCATCGAATATCCGACCCCTTAGGTCCGTATTCAGTATACGACCATTTCTGTCGGAATTACAAGCCCCGGCCGGAAATTGTTCCTTCCGTCGTCTGAAAAATCCCAGGGGAATAAAAAAATTCAACATATATGGTTTTCAAATTGGGGAAAATGCCGATACAATCTGGCGGAAGAGTAGTTTATTCCACTGATACCAGGACCGATGGCAACCCTCTGTAAACACCCCAGGGTACGCATTGTCTCCCGGCACGAGGACAGCGAGTTTGTCGAGTGCCTGGATTGTGGCGAGGTCTTTGACTCCGAAGAGTTCCGCGACATGGAGATTGAAGAGACCGCCGAAGCAGAACCCAGCCTGGAAGACTCCTGAAGCACTGCGCCGGGCCCACTCACCAAGGACGCAGATGATTCGCGCCCCCCTGTGGGACTGGAGAGGCGCAGGGGTAGGGCCTGCTTACTTGCCGTTGTGGCCGTTGGCGCCCGCGCCCACCCGTCTGGCCGCGACCCAGGCGTAATGCAGCCCGGAGGCGACGGTGAGCGCCATGGTGGCCCAGATCGCCCATTGCTCGAAGATTGCCACCCAGCGGGCCTCCGTGAGCTGATGCAAGATGACGGCAGCCACAGCGGCGACCTGGGCCAGTGTGTTTCCTTTGCCTAAGATGCTGGGTTTGAACTCCCGGCGCCCCGCCGCCGCGTAAAGAATCGCCGCCACCACCAGGATGCCCACATCCCTGCCGAAGACCAGCACCGTAACCGTGGTTGGCATCAGCCCCTTGTGCAGGAGCACCAGAAAGAGCGTGCTGAGCAGCAGCTTGTCCGCCACCGGATCGAGGTACTGGCCGAGCACGCTGCGCTGCCTGAGCAGGCGCGCCAGTAAACCGTCCAGCGCGTCGGTCAGCCCCGCAGCCGCAAAGAGACCAAAGCCCAGCGCATAGTGGCCGTTGAGGATGGCGGCAACCAGGAACGGCGCCAGGCAGATGCGCAACAGCGTAAGCAGGTTGGGAGCGGTGCGGAATCGGTTTAATCGTTCGCTAGCAGCGTCGGCCATAACGGTTTCAAGTCAGCAATCAACGATGGTACAGCATGGCGGGCGCTGCCGCCCATCTTTTCCCGCTGAACCGGTTCCTGATAGACTAGCTGAAGTTGCGTTGCAGGCGCGTAGCTCAGTTGGTTAGAGCGCTTCCTTGACACGGAAGAGGTCGCTGGTTCGAATCCAGTCGTGCCTACCATTTAGAGATTCTAGGACATCCAATACAATCCAAGGGATCAAGATAAGCCGCTGAAAACTCAGCGGCTTTTGTCTTTTTGCGTCCAAAGGTGTACTGTGGAAGCCATGTTCCCCTGGGGGTACATCTGGGGGTATCAATTCCGATATTTGGGGGTATCGGAGAAATCCGGCCTCAAATGGGGGGTACACGCATGGCACTCACTGATACAGAAATTCGCCGCTCCAAGCCCGGCGACTCGCCCTATAAGCTCTCGGATGGTCATGGTCTTTATCTTCTGGTGAAGCCCAATGGCGGAAGGCTGTGGCGCTGGAAGTATCGCTTCGATGGCAAAGAGAAACTAATGGCACTCGGGACCTACCCTGAGTTGTCCCTGGCCGATGCCCGTGAGCGCCACGCGATGGCCCGCAGGCAGCTTGTCAACGGAATCGACCCGATGGGGGAGCGCAAGGCCGAGAAGACCGCCGTTTTGGTCGCCACCGAACACACTTTCAAAAAGATTGCCGAGCTATGGCTAGAGCACTGGCGCGGCAACAAGAGCGCCCGCCACTCTGAGACAACCCGGAACCGCCTCAAGGCCAACGTCTACCCGATTCTGGGGGACAGGCCAATCGCGGAAGTCGAGCCAATGGAGCTTGTCCGGCTTGCCAAGGACATCGAAGCTCGTGGAGCCTCTGACATGGCGAAGCGGATTCTCCAGATTGTCGGCATGGTCTGCCGCTATGCCGTCCTACAGGAAGCAAGCAGCACCAGGCCGTCGCGCGCATCTGTGTCACACTCAGTGGCGGTGGCACGCGCTCAGAGCATCCCCGCGCAATCCGCCTCTTTGGACCGCCGCAGACCCCTAATCAGCTCGTTCTGGGGGTACATTTGGGGGTATCTCTACGGGCTGTAAATACATGCGATTGATTTCATTATGTTTACAACTCATTAC
>JBAVYF010000194.1:0-1902 GCA_049698655.1 Occallatibacter sp.
ATCGTGCGCATCAAACCGATCGCCTCCAACTATCGCGAGACGGTCACGCTGCGCGGTTCAGTGGCCAACCCAGGGCGTTTCCTATGGCATGCGGGAATGCGCCTGAGCGAACTGATGCCGGATCGGGATTCGCTGATCTCGAGGGACTACTGGTGGCGGCGCACCCAGCTCGGCCTTCCCGCGCCGGAGTTTACGCCCTCCCTGGACGGTTTTGGCCCGCAATCGGAAACGCGCAGCTTTCCAGGGCAGCAATACGGCGGCTATCCAAAGCAGCAAACGGGGCGCTCTCCAAATGCCGTTTCCGGCGCGCGGTTGCAGCCGCAGCCTTCAGAGGACGATCCATCCGCGGCGATGCGAAAGGCCTTGAACGCCAGCCCATCAGGAGCGGCGGGTGCTCTGGGCGGCATCGAAGTCAACAGCCAGATGGGAAGAGAGACGGCGCTTCTTCGTCCCGCTTCGGAAACCGACTGGAACTACGCGGTGATTGAGCGGCTGGATCCGGCCACAATGGCCACATCGCTCATTCCCTTCGATCTCGGCAAGCTGGTGCTCGGCCACGATGCTTCCCAGGACCTTGAACTGCAGCCGGGCGACATGGTCACTGTCTTTTCTCAAGACGACATTCACCAGCCCGTGGACCGGCAGACAAAGTATGTGCGGCTGGAAGGAGAGTTCGTGCATGCCGGCGTTTACAGCGTCCTGCCCGGTGAAACTCTGCGTTCGCTGGTGGCGCGCGCCGGAGGCCTGACAGACAAGGCATATCTTTACGGGTCGGAGTTCACTCGCAAGAGCACCCAGGCGATCGAAGAGCAGCGATTGATCGAGTACGCCGATCGTCTCGAGCATCAGTTGGCGCGCAGCTCGATCGCCATGGGCAGCGCGGGGAACGGCAGTTCGCAGGAAGGCGGGCAACAGGGACAGATCGCCTCCGTCGACCGCGAACTGATCGCGCGGCTGCGCCAGTTGCATCCCACGGGAAGAATCGTGCTCGATTTGAACGTGCGCAGCACAGGAGAGAACGTACTGCCGGAGACGCCACTGGAGGACGGCGACCAGTTGCTGGTCCCGCCCACTCCCGCCACCGTCCAGGTAACCGGCGCGGTGCTCAATCAGAATGCATTTCTGTATCGCAACGGCGCACGTGCAGGCGAGTATCTTCATCTCGCCGGCGGCATGAACCGCGACGCGGACCGCGGACAGATATTTGTTCTGCGGGCCGACGGATCGGTTACCGCCCACGTAGCGGGCCAGTCCATTTTTTCCTCCTCCGGTTTTGAAAAGCTGCATCTTTACCCCGGCGACACCATTGTTGTCCCGGAGAAGAACATAGGACCCGGAGCCTTACGCGAATTTCTGTCGTGGACGCAGGTATTCTCCCAGGTTGCCCTGGGCGCGGCCGCGATCAACGTGATCAAGTAGACGGCTGCGCAGAACCGCAACGAGGATCGCTCTGGTTCCCGGCGGATCGTTTCTGCCGCAAGAGGAGCGGCGCTGATCTCAGACGTGCGCTCCTGCACGCGCAACATGCAGTCGCATTGCTGGTGAAAAACGCCTCATTGAATTTCGTTCATCAGATTTCGATAACGGGACTCTTCCCAATTGCGTCTCCCAGACCCTCCTATTTCTTTCCGTTGACGGACTATCCACAGCCCATGCAGCTGACGATGGGTATGTAGTCACACTCGCGGATGAAAAGCCAAACCGTTTGGCGCCAGGCAAAGGTTTTCAGTCATGCTCACTTTCATGCGCGACCGGGTTTTGTTAACGCTCTGGACATAGATGCTTATCACGCTTTCGAGGCCAGCTTTATGCAACTTTCCAGCCGCGCGCCAGAATCGAGCGCAGTTTCCGTTTCGCCCTTCCCCATCGCCGCGCCGCCTCCTGTCTTGCGCAGCCTTCCTG
>JBAVYF010000195.1:0-1677 GCA_049698655.1 Occallatibacter sp.
GTTCCACAATTCACGTGCCCTTTCTGCCATCGTGCAGGGTGGCATTTACTTCCACCCCGGCGACGAAGACCTATCGCCGGGGACCCCGGAAAGGAAAATGCCACTAGAGGGCAGTGGTTTCGGGATACGGCAATTGTGGAACCGCTATAAAACGCGACGGGGCTCCCTTTTCTCGGGTGGAGGTTATGGACGATCTTCCCGACGCACTCGAACGGCTCGCGGCACGCCTGGAAACACTGGAGCGGCGTGTCGATCTCCTCGAACACCCCTCCGCGGTGTCTATGGCGCCGGGGCCGCTCGCCCCGCCGGCAGCCGAGGCTGACAAAGGACTCTCCCTTGTGCAGGCCGGCGGCGCCTTCTCCGTAGTGGGCAAGGCCATGCTGGGTATTGCCGGCGCTTACCTGCTGCGCGCCGTGGCGGAGTCCAACTCGCAGCCACGGCTATTGATTGCCGCTGTGGCCATCGTCTACGCGCTCCTGTGGCTGGTAGCTGCGGCGCGCGTCCCGGTAGAAGAGTGGTTTGCCAGCACCATCTACGCCGGAACCTCTGCTCTGATTCTCGCGCCCATGCTCTGGGAACTGACGCTGCGCTTCAAGGTGATGCAGGCCGCGGCCACGGCAGCCATTCTGGGCGCATTTGTGGTTGTGGCTACGGTGCTGGCCTGGAAAGAGAAACGCGCGCCGGTCTTCTGGGTGGCGAATGTTGCCGCGGCCGGTTCGGCTTTGGCTTTGTCGATCGCAACACACCAGTTCGGGCCCTTCATCGCGGCGCTGCTTTTGATGGTCCTGGTCGCGGAGTACGCGGCCTGCCGCGAGCACTGGTTGAGCTTGCGCCCGCTAGTGGCGGCGATCGCCGATGTGACGATTTGGGCAATGATCTTCATCTACTCCAGCCCGCAGAGCGCGCGCATGGATTACCCGGCGCTCGGCGCGGCCGGATTGCTTTTGCCTGGCTGCCTGCTGTTCCTGATCTATGGCGTGAGTGTTGTCCTTCGCACCACTCTGCTGGGGCGGAAGATCACCGTCTTTGAAACCAGTCAAGCGATGATCGCATTTTTACTGGCCGCAGCCACTATTCTTTATTTCGAGCCGCGCTCGGGCGCCGTGGTGCTGGGCCTTGTTTGTCTGCTGTTTTCAGCTGCGTGTTATGTGGCGGGCTTTGCCCTGTTCAGCAAAGCCGCCGAAGGCCGCAACTCCCGCGTCTTTTCCACCTGGGCCGCGAGCCTGTTTTTGGCCGGAAGCCTGCTGTGCCTGCCGCCGTTCTGGCTGGAGGCCTGCCTGGGCCTGGCCGCGATTGCCGCCACCGTTCTGGGCGTTCGCCTGAGCCGCCTGGCACTCAGGTTTCATGGCCTGGTGTTTCTCGGGTCGGCAACGATCGCGTCGGGACTGCTGGAGTATGCCTTTCATGCACTGGCCGGAACCCTGCCCGCGAGGCTTACCGGGGGCATCTGCCTGGTTTCAGCCTGCGGGCTGGTTTGCTACGCAGCCGGTATGACAGGCCCTCAACAGGGCTGGAAACAACAGTTTCTCCACCTGGCAACGGCGGCTTTGGCGGTCTTCGCGCTGGCGGCGTTACTGGTCCAGGGCTTGCTTTGGCTCACCGCGCTGCGCATCTCTCCTGAGGCTCATCCCATCGCCTTTATCCGCACGCTTGCCCTCTGCGCCCTGGCCCTTGCGC
>JBAVYF010000196.1:0-10062 GCA_049698655.1 Occallatibacter sp.
ACCTTTATACGCGGACTCGCCGCGTGGATTGATTCTCAAGAATGAATGCGTGGATGGGTTGATGCAATCCCTCAGGGGTTAATACCCCTGTTTTTAAAACCCCATTCGGCACGACTGAAGTCGTGCCCTGACACAAAGCGTTTTTTCGTTGCGGCGCGGATGGATGCCGGGGTTGAAACCCTGGCCTACCAGCTCGGATTGATTCTGTTGGCGTTATATGGGGGTTGAAATTCCACCCCAGCGACGAATACCTATCACTGGAGACCCTGGCAAACCCCTGTCTCCTTCCGGATCGAGTTGTACCTGCGCGACATATAGCGGCCATCCGGGTTTTAGCCTTTGAGGACTGGGAATCGTTTCCACCCCGGCCAAGGGTATACTGATGCGAGGCCGGGATAGAAAATTGGAAATCCTGGCGCAAAAGGAGCTTTTCAGTGAAAATGAATCGAAACTGCGTGGCGGCCTTATTCCTTGCCGCCGCCATCGCCATTCCGTCTCTTGCCCAAAGCGGCGCGGATACCTACAAATCGAAGTGCCTCATGTGCCACGGCGCGGACGGCCTGGGCGCCACCCCGGCCGGCAAGGCCATGAAGGCTGCGTCCTTCAAAGATCCGGCCATCGTCAAGACCCCGGACGCCGCACTGATCGCCATCGTCAAGAGCGGCAAGAACAAGATGCCCGCTTACGCCGGCAAGCTGACGGACGACCAGATCAAGGCAGTGGTGGCGTACATCCGCACGCTGCAGAAGTAGGAACGAAGCTGAAACGAGAACCGGACAAGACCGGACAAGGCGCATGGTGAGCGCATTGGGCCGGTTGGGGAGAGTGGGATGCAACCTTTACTGCTTCCGGGGAGCATCCCTCTCCGTCTCACGGGCGGGCGCGCATGAGGTCGCGTTCGCCTCAATTTTTGCCGCCTGCTGAATTTGGGTCGCCCACCCCGATTCTCTCTTCAGGAAGCGGATTCAACGACCTTCTCCGCTTTGGGTATGTGATTAGTATCACAGACCCAAATTCCCATGAGTCTCTACGGTTGACTCAGGATGAGCCGGCGGAGTGTTTCGTCCCTGAAATGCTCAAGGTGGATTTGTGGGTCTGCGTTCAGGGCAGGAGGCCGCGGCATTTGGCTAGGAGTGTTTACGTGTTCAGAGTCTTCAAACTGGCAGTTGCGTCAGGGGGTACGGACCATGTGCGCTGACCAGGCTCCCCAACCCGATGTGTCGCGCCGCCGCGCGATTGGAATTTTTCTGGGCGGCGGTGTTCTCGCTTCTCTGGCTTCTTTCATTTATCCGGTGCTGCGCTATTTTGTTCCTCCGGCGGTGATCGATCTGGGCGGAGACGAGGTGGTGGCGGCCAAGCTCGGCGATCTGAAGCCGAATAGCGGCAAGATCTTCCGCTTCGGCAGCAAGCCAGGCCTGTTGATCCTGGGCAGTGACGGCAGCTTTCGCGCTCTCTCCGCCTCGTGTACCCACCTGGGCTGCACCGTCCAGTATCGCAGCGATCTGCGCGAGATCTGGTGCGCCTGTCACAACGGCATCTACGATCTCAACGGCCGCAATGTTTCCGGTCCTCCGCCAAGGCCGCTCACAGTGTTTGATGTCCACCAGCGCGGCGACGAGATTGTCGTCAGCCGGAAACGGGAGGCCTGACCGTGTTCGCCGCTCTCATACGCTGGTTTGATGAACGACTGCAACTGGAGGGGCTGATCGCGCCGCTCCGCCATAAGACCGTCCCCACGCATCGCCTCTCCTACTGGTATTTCTTCGGAGGCATCACCCTTTTCCTCTTCATCATCCAGGTGCTGACCGGGATCTTGCTGCTTCTGTACTACCGTCCGGGCGCCAACGAGGCCTTTGAAAGCGTTCAGTACATCATGACCAGGGTGCAGTTTGGCTGGCTGATTCGCTCCATCCACGCATGGTCGGCCAATCTGATGATTTTCACGGCCTTTGTGCATATGTTCAGCGTGCTGTTTCTCAAGGCCTATCGCAAACCCAGGGAGCTGACCTGGGTCACGGGCATGATTCTCCTCTTTCTGGTCATGGGATTTGGCTTCAGCGGCTATCTGCTGCCTTGGGACACGCTGGCCTTCTTCGCCACCAAGGTCGGCACCGAGATTGCCGGGCAGGTTCCCATTATCGGCAAGCCCATGATGATCTTTCTCCGCGGCGGTCCGGAAGTGACGGGCGCCACGCTCACCAGATTCTTTGGATTCCATGTCGCCGTTCTGCCCGGACTGGTCACCGTTCTGATTGCCATGCACCTGTTTTTGGTGCAGCGCCAGGGCATGAGCGTTCCGCCGAAGGTGGATGCTCTGTGGACCGCCAATCCCTCCTTACGGCGGGAGATGAAATTCTTTCCCAACTTCCTGCTGCGCGAGTTGATGGCCTGGTACGTGGCCATGGGAGCGCTGGGCGCGTTGGCCGCCGTCTTCCCCTGGAACCTGGGCGTCAAGGCAGACCCTTTTGTCTCTGCCCCGGCGGGAATCAAGCCGGAATGGTACTTCATGTTTATGTTCCAAACGCTCAAGATGATTCCGTCGAAGGTGTGGCTCATCGACGGGGAGGTTTTGGGTGTGCTTGTTTGCGGCCTGGTGGGGCTGTTGTGGCTTCTGCTGCCATTTTTTGAGACTGCCCCTCCCTCGCGCACGAGACCGTGGATCACCGGACTTGCCTTTTTTGCCCTTTTTTATGTCACAGGTATGAGTGTTTATGGCTATCTTGCGAAATAAGCTTCGGCCGTTCATTGCCGCCCGCATTGTCTGGCTGGCCGGGTCCATCGTGTTCGCGTCGTGCCTGGCTTACGGGCAGGCCGTGAACTCCTGCCTGGACTGTCACTCCGCCCAGCCTGGCCGCCTTGAAGTGACCCCGGAGAAGTTCAGCCAGGACATTCACTCGCAAAAGGGCTTGACCTGCACCAGTTGCCACGGAGGCGACGCATCCAACTACGATCCCGACCAGGCCATGAGCCGCAAAGCGGGTTGGAAGGGCAAGGTGGATCGCCGGCAGATTCCGCAGTTGTGCGGCAGTTGCCACTCGAATCCGGCCTACATTCGCCAGTTCAACCCCAGTCTGCGCACGGACCAGTTGGACCAGTACCACACCAGCATGCACGGCAAGCGCCTGGCCGCCGGAGACGCCAAGGTAGCGGTCTGCATCGACTGCCACAGCGTCCACGATATCCGCCCGCCGAGCGATCCCAATTCCACCATCAACCCCGTCAACGTAGCCAAAACCTGCTCCCGCTGCCACTCCGACGCAGCCTATATGAAGCAGTACGGCATCCCCACTGATCAGTTCGCTCAATACGGCACCAGCGTCCACCACGACGCCCTCGCCGTCCGCGGCGACCTCAGCGCGCCCACCTGCACTACCTGCCATGGAAACCATGGCGCGGTGCCGCCCGGCGTCGATAAAGTGCAGAACGTCTACGCCAACTGCCACGTCTTCCAGGCCCAGATGTACGAAAAGAGTTCGCATTACAAGGCCTTTCAGGATAAGGGTCTTCCCGGATGCGTCGTCTGCCACAGCAATCACGGCATCCACCTTCCATCCGACGCAATGCTGGGCACGGGTCCGACCGGCGTCTGCATGAGGTGCCATGCCCCGGGCGACAAGTGCGATCGTTCAAGAGCGGCAATCCTCAGCAACCTGACTCAATTGGACGTGGCCATCAAAGACGCGGACCAGTCTCTGCGCCTCGCCGAGTCTTCCGGCATGGAGGTCAGCGAGTCTCGCCTCGGACAGGATCAGGCGCTCGATTCGCTGACCAAAGCGCGCGTCACCATCCATACCTTTCAGCCGGCCCTGGTGGATCAGGAGATTCAGGCCGGCATGAAAATCGCCACTGCCAATGTGAAAGCCGGCAAGGACGCGATGGTTGAACGCAACCGCCGCCGCCTCGGCCTTGGCCTGTGCCTGATCGCCATTGCGATCATGCTGATTGGGCTTTGGATGTACATCAAAAAGCTCGAGAGCTAAAGAAGTTTCTGTGATGATCTGTCGGCAAAATGAGCAATTCTGAACATCCATGACGCCGAGAAATGTCTTAGATTCTCCTATGGATTTCTCGCAGGTAGCCGCTCAAATCGTTTTCTGCATCTCAAGTCCCTGTCGAAGACAGAAACCATAACCATGCCACCGCTTTAAGAACTGGAGCAATGATGAAGATCGCCGGAATACTACTCATCATTTTCGGGGTTGCAGCGCTTATCTACGGGGGATTCACTTATACAAGCCAAAAGAATGTTGTGAATTTTGGTGCAATGCAAATTAGCACAACAGAAAACCACACACTCCCTGTTCCTCCTATCCTGGGCATCGTTGCCATAGCAGGCGGCGCCGGACTGATTTATTTTGCGGTCAAAAAAGGCCGTTGAACCCCAGTGGCTTATTTCCGGTATGGACTGTTTTGGTTTCCCTCTAATTATCTGGCAGGTGGCCCGGACATCAAATCACCATGAGCTATAAGAAGCTGTGCCCCGTTCATCGCAGTTTTATCGCGATGAGCGGGGGGGTGGCACAGGTCTGACTAACCCAAAATGATTGTGTGACCACCTGCTCTCAGAGACCACGCCGCAAGGATCGGTCGCGTATACCTACGACGCGGATGAGCGCCGGCAGAGCATGACCGTGTCCGGGCAAGCGCCGGTAAGCTATTCCTTCGACAACGCAAGCCGTCTGAAATCCATCGTCCAGGGAGCCTCCGGCGTCTCCTTTGCCTACGACAGTGACGGCAGGCGTACTTCGCTCACCCTGCCGAATGGCGTGGTTGCAAACTACAGCTACGACGCTGCCTCGCAGCTCACGGGAATTGTGTATGCCGGCGGCGCGCTGGGCGGTGCCAATCTGGAGTACAGCTACGATCTGGCTGGGCGGCGCGTGAGCGTGAGCGGCAGCCTGGCCAGCACGCAATTGCCCGCGCCCGTCTCCTCGGCGGTCTATAATGCGAACAACCAGTTGACCCAGTGGGGTTCGACCGCGATGACCTACGACGCCGATGGAAACACGCTCAGCGATGGCACGAACACCTATGTCTGGGATGCGCGGAACCGGCTGGTCTCGGCCGACAACAATGGCGCGGTCTTCAGTTATGATCCGCTGGGACGGCGCGTCGCCAAGACAATTCTCAGTACGAGCACCAACTTCCTCTACGACGGCGCAAATCCCGTGCAGGAGCTGAATGGCGCAACTCCGACGGCCAACCTGCTGACCGGCGGCATCGACGAGCGTTTCACGCGTACGGATGCCAGCGGCACTTACGACTACCTGACCGATGCGCTGGGCAGCACCGTGGCGCTGACGGACTCGACGGGGGCATCGCAAGTGCAATACAGTTACGCTCCTTACGGCGCCATGAGCATCACCGGAACGACGACAAACAGCTATGCCTACACCGGCCGCGAGTTCGACGGCTTGGGCATCAACTACTACCGGGCCAGATACTACAACCCGGCGACGGGAAGGTTCCTCTCCGAAGACCCGCTGGGGTTCGAGGGTGGAATCAATAAGTATGCCTATGCCGGGAATAACCCGATCAACTTTAGAGATCCGTCCGGGCTCGATAAGAAGTCTACGGGGTTTTGCAGTTTAGTTCCATCCGGCAGGACTACTGGCATATCGTTTGGAGTGGGGGGTATCGGAAGCGTTGGAGGCGGGCTAGAACTCGTAGAGAATTATGACACTGGCCAAGTCAGCGGATTCGCCTACGGAGGGATGCAACTCGGATGGAATGGCGGGGCCTCTGGCTCCGTATATACAGGCGGTGTTCAGGGACTGAACGGGTCCAATTCAAATTACTCTGGAGGCTTCACTGGCTTTAACGGAGGAGCCGGTGGAGTAGGTGTGTGGGGTGCATCTTCAAGCGGTGGGCTAACAGGCGGAGTGAATGGCTTAGTACCTAATGGGAACGTAAATGCTAGCGGCGTCAGTCTTGGAAAAGGGCTTCTCACTGGACCTTCTGGGGGATTCACTGCAACAAATTATTCTAACCCTGTTCAGCTTGGAAAATATTGGTACTTAATCGATCCAGTTGATCAACTCATGTTTCTTGCGAGGCAACTATGCAAATAACATCGCACTTAATTTATGCAGCGGTGGCTTTTTGTCTGTTCCTGAGCTGTGCCATCTTCTCGAATATTCTGGGGGTTATGATCATCGCGGAAATCAATCGCAAGCGGCCGGAGACGAACCAAGTATCCTACTTCGGCTCTACTCTTCCGAAGACGATCTCGATTTTTAAAGAATACAGGGCGAGCTTTCCAGGCGGGCGGCTTCACATCTATTTCGTGGGTTGTTGCACTGCAGCATTGGTGTTCTTGTTCGCCATCGCAGTGTTGATCGGATTTAGATAAAGCCCTTAGAAAGCGTGTCACTGCGTAGCCCGCAATCCTCGCTCTGTTCAACATCCCGGCGGGTGGCCCAGATCTGACCACCCCAAAATGAATGGGTGCCCCAGGTTCCGCTTTTGGGATCTGGGATTTAACGATCCTCGGCGGTCTATAATGCGAACAACCAGTTGACCCAGTGGGGTTCGACCGCGATGACCTATGATGCCAACGGCAGCACGCTCAGCGACGGCACGAACACCTATGTCTGGGATGCGCGCAACCGGCTGGTCTCGGCGGACAACAACGGCGCCACATTCGCCTACGATCCTCTGGGGCGGCGCGTTGCCAAGACGATTCTGAGCACGAACACCAACTTCCTCTACGATGGCGCAAACCCCGTGCAGGAGCTGAACGGCGCAACTCCCACGGCCAACCTGCTGACCGGCAGCATCGACGAGCGTTTCACGCGTACGGATGCAACTCTTGCTCTCTGAAGCCCAACGCGACTCGCTCGACGTGGTGCTGGTTTCGCCGCGCAATCCTCTCAATATAGGAGCGGCGGCGCGAGCGATGGCCAACTTTGGCTTTTCGCGCCTCTCCGTGGTTGCCCCCTTTGCTCCGACCTGGCGCGAGGCGCGGTCGGCGGTGGGCGCTCCAGAGCTGCTGGTAAACGCGGTAGAATCAGCGACTCTGGCCGAAGCGGTGGCGGACGCAACATTGGTCGCCGGCACCGGAACGCTCACCTGGCGCAAACCCGAGCAGAGAGTCGTCCCGCTGCCTGAGTTGGCTCCGCTGATAGCGCGGGAGCTTGGCCGCGGCGGACGCGTGGCCCTGGTCTTCGGTCCGGAAAAGCATGGACTCACACGCGAAGATCTGTCCTTTTGTCATTTGCTGGTTGAAATCCCCACCGACCTGCGCCAGCCTTCAATGAACCTGGGCCAGGCGGTGGCTGTGTGCTTGTACGAGCTGGCCGCGCGGTGCATGGTGGCGGATTCGGCTGGAGAGCTGGCAGATGCGGGCCCGGAGTCGAGCAAATTTCCCGCAGGGGCTAAAGCCCACGCAGATTTTGAAGCATGTACGGCACGACTGAAGTCGTGCCCTGACACTAAGCTGCCTGTTGCAACCTCGGAGCGGCTGGATCTGCTGGCCGGGGTGGTCGAAGAGACCATGCAGGCGGCCGGCTACTCGCCGCGCGCGATGCAGCCGGCCAACCGCCGCGACCTGCGCCTGCTCCTGCGGCGGCTCACACTCTCAGCGCGCGACACACGCCGCATTCTCGGCCTCTTCCGCCGCATTCTGTGGCGGCTGAAGCGCGCCGCGGCCGACACTCCGGTCTCACGGCGGTAGGGAGCCGAGCGGGTCATCTACGCAGCGATGACGGCTGTCTCACGCTTGTCTTACTGCCGTAAGACAGAGGTAAGACAGAGGAAGCAGCGTAAGACAAAGCGTTCCCTTCCAGCTTCCTGCCCGCCGCCCAAAATCAGGATTCCTACTGGCGAATGATCTCTTCGAGTTTGGGTTTGTGCTTGGCAGCGCGGCCGGTGCGCGGCTCGGTATCAATTACCCGCGCGGGCCTGGGCTGGCCCACTCGCTCCCGGGCGTTGGCCTTCACCGCTTTTGTGGCCGAAAATTTTCCTGGCTTGCGTTTCGTCATGGCAAAGACGAGTATGGAATAGAATCGTGGCGTTTGGCCAGTTCCCGTACCGTTTTCTGGCTCGTGCCGCGCGCGATTTTTTTCTTACGCCCACAGCGGGTTTGTCTTACGCCAATGGGAGGTGTGCCTGCGCTGGAGCGAGAGAGCTGGAAAACCATGGAAGAGCGCGATTTTTTCAACGAAACCACCGAACAACGCAGCCACACGCTGACCTGTCCCAAGTGCGGGCAGGCGGGCGAGTACAAGGTCACCTGGGTGGTGCGGCGCAAGCGGTCGCAACTGCCGCGGGGCGCCGACGAGCGGGATCGGGCAAAGTTCGCCAAGGCGCAGTCTTACATGGTAAGACGCGACGAAAAACTGGCCTGCGCCAACATCCGCTGCCGCAAGGCTTTCGAGATCAGCTCTCTGCAGTCGGTGGCGTTTCTCTCTGACTGAGCCGTGCCAGAAGCGAACTGCCTTCCACTCTTGCGACAAAACTGAATCGCCGCAACCCTTCCCCAGTTCCGCATACCTCCGGAGGCAGGCGTGCATAGCCCGGGTTCTTCGAGGAGGAACCATGAACGCTTCCGCACTTTTCGCCTCCAGGCGGCCGGCCGCGCTGCTTGCACTTGCAGCCTTGCTGTGGACCTTACCCGCCGGTCGCGCACAGGAACTCAAGTCCATCCAGTTGCCCAAGCCACAGGTGAGCGCCGGCATGCCCCTGATGCAGGCCCTGGCCGAGCGTAAGACCACGCGCGCTTTTCTGGACAAGCCGCTTCCGCCGCAGACTCTTTCGAATCTTTTGTGGGCGGCCTTTGGCGTCAACCGGGGGCGCGAGGTGAAGCCGGGACTGGGCCGCACAGCGCCTTCGGCCATGAACAAGCAGGAGATTGAGATCGACGTGGTGCTGGCCCAGGGCGTCTACGTTTACGACGCGGAGGCAAACCTTCTGCGCCCGGTTGCCGGCGGCGACCTGCGCGCGAAGATGGGCGCGTCTCCCGCGGGACAGGCGGCCGTCACGCTGGTCTACGTGGCCGGCGCGAATCCGGACTATGCGCAGGTGGATACGGGCTTCATCGGCCAGAACGTTTACTTGTTTGCGGCCTCCGAGGGGCTGAACGCGTGGTTCTATGCCCTGCATGGGCAGCAGGACGCGGCGGCTGTGGCCGCGGCGCTGAAAGTGCCTGCCGGGAAGCGTCCGCTTTATGCGCAGTCTGTTGGGTATCCGCCGAAGTAGTGCGGCGATTCAATGGTTTCCACCTGGCCAACGGCCGAAGCCGGGTAAGTTGTCGAGCCATGCAACTGGCACGGGCACCGCAGTTTGTGTTTGAATCGAGGGTGTGAGCGGCCGGGCCGGGAGATCAGAAAAAATGGCGCGGCTCGACAGGGCGAGTTCGGCCCGAGAGAAGAATGGAGAAACGACAATGGCAAATTCCTTGCTTCCCCCCCAAGAGCGCCATCTGACCCCGGACCAGGTGGAGGCGCTCGATAAACGGCGCGATCTGGGCCACACGTTGCTGGTCATCGCCGGCCAGTTTGCGGTGATCGCCGCCATCCTGCTGTTGTGGGTGGGCCAGGACCTGAGCTATTCGCCGGGCTGGGCGCATCCCATGGCCTACTACTTCGCCGTGGCGCTGGTGATCATCGCCGTCTGCGGGGTCGTTGGCTTTTTGCTGCGCCGTGGCACACCACGGATCGACTAAGTGCGCGCATCCGTCTCCCGGAAGTCCCTGAAGGCGGTAGAGTCCAGGATTTGCCGATGGCCACTATTTCGTTGAACCTCGCCCCGGTTGACCACCCCGCACGGCTGACCGACAGCCTGGGGCGAGTTATCCACGATCTGCGTGTCTCGATCACGGACCGCTGCAACTACAAATGCGTATACTGCCGGACGGGTGAGGTTGGCGCGCAGTTTCCGGAGCTGGGCATCGACGAATATCTGCGGCTTATCGGGATTTTCGTATCGCTGGGCATATCGAAGGTGCGCCTGACGGGCGGCGAGCCGCTGTTGCGCCGCGGGATTGTAGAGCTGGTTCAGGAGCTCGGGCGCCTGCGGACTCCAAACGGCGAGCCGCTGGACCTGGCTCTGACCACCAACGGC
>JBAVYF010000197.1:0-2429 GCA_049698655.1 Occallatibacter sp.
ACTCACACATTAACTACCAAGGGAGATGCAACTGATGTCTATCCGTGGTGCGCATGTTTTGGTTTGTGGGGCCGGCGGCTTTATCGGCGGTCATTTAGTGAACACGCTCTTTGCCGAGGGAGCGGCCAGTGTTCGCGCGGTCGATATTAAACCGTTCAACGAGTGGTATCAGAAGAATCCAGCAGCGGATAACCGGATACTGGACCTGCAACTGCGCGATTCCTGCCTGGAAGCGGCCAAGGGGATGGACGGGGTCTTCCAGCTTGCCGCCGACATGGGCGGCATGGGCTTCATCGAGAACAACAAGGCCTTATGCATGCTGACCGTGCTCACCAGCACTCACATGCTGGTGGCCGCGCGCGATAGCGGCGTGAAACGCTTCTTTTACTCCTCCTCGGCCTGCGTTTACAACGGCGACAAGCAGAAGGAGTACGAGGTGGTCCCACTGAAGGAAGAAGACGCCTATCCTGCCTTGCCCGAAGACGGCTATGGATGGGAGAAGCTGTTCACTGAGCGCATGTGCCGCCACTTCCATGAGGATTTTGGCCTGGAATCCCGCATCGCGCGCTTCCACAACGTCTATGGCCCGCTAGGCACATGGATGGGAGGACGCGAGAAAGCGCCGGCCGCTATCAGCCGCAAGGTACTGCAGGCCAAGCACTCCGGCAAGCACGAGATCGAAATCTGGGGTGACGGCCACCAGACCCGCAGCTTCATGTACATCGACGACTGCACCAAGGGCATCGTTGATCTCTATGAGAGCGACATTCTGGAGCCCATCAACCTCGGTTCCAGCGAACTGGTGACCATCAATCAACTGGTGGACATCGCCGAAGAGATTGCCGGCGTCAAGCTGAAGCGGAACTACAATCTGGGCGCTCCCAAGGGCGTGAACGGCCGCAACAGCGACAATACGCTGATTCTGAAGCTGCTCGGCTGGGAGCCCTCCGTCCGCCTGCGCGACGGCATGGAAAAGACCATGGCCTGGATCGAGAAAGAGATGCTATCCGGCGCAACCTCGAAGTAATTTGACCTCTTCCTCCATAAACGCCCCGGCGCCTTTTGAACTCCGGGGCGTTTTCCGTGGCATAGTGGGCAGAATGCATGTTTTTGCTGTGCGGTGATCTGCCTGTGATAAATCGGGGTTTCATAAATCCCGTCTTTGATGCACAATCAAGAACGAGATGAGTTTCCGATTCGCACTCCCCCGCGATCTACGCGGCGCCGTGGACCTGGCCGCCGCCGACTGGACCTCCAACAACAAAGTTGCCCGTTTCTGGCAGAAGGATCCGAGCCTCTGGACTCGCAACGGCGAGGAAAACTGGCTGGGATGGATCGACATCGTCGAGCGGCAACAGAAGGATCTGATCAGCTATGCCGCTCTGGGCGCGGAGGTGAAAACGGCCGACTTCCAGACCGTTCTGCTGCTCGGCATGGGCGGCTCCAGCCTTTGCCCCGAGGTGTTGAGTGTCACCTTTGGTCAGCAGCCGGGTTTTCCCGTATTGCGCATCGTCGATTCCACCGATCCAGAGCAGGTGTGGACCTCCCGCCATGAGATCAACCTGGCCAATACCCTGGTGGTAGTGGCCAGCAAATCCGGCTCCACGCTGGAGCCAAACATTCTCAAGCAGTATTTTTTCAACGAGATGAAGGAAGCCGTGGGCTCGAAGCAGGCCGGCAGCCATTTTGTGGCCATTACCGATCCCGGCTCGAAGATGGAGCAGGTAGCCAGGGAGGAAGGCTTCCGGTATATCTTCTACGGTGACCCCACAATCGGCGGGCGCTTTTCGGCGCTCTCGCCCTTTGGCGTAGTAACGGCCACGTTGGCCGGCCTGAACGCGGGCAAGCTGCTGGCCGAGGCGGCCAAGGCCGTGGCTTCGGCAAGGCTGGCCCCGAAAGAGAATCCCGCTGTCGAGCTGGGTCTGACGCTGGGCTTGGCGGCCACCGCCGGACGCGACAAACTCACCATTTTTACTTCGCCGGAGATCTACGACCTGGGCGCCTGGATGGAGCAACTGATCGCCGAATCCACCGGCAAGCTGGGCAAGGGCATTACGCCGGTGGACCGCGAGGCCATTACCGCGCCGGAGTTCTACGGCGAAGACCGCATCTTCGTCTACATTCGCTACGCGGGCACGGCGAACAGCAGCCAGGACGCCAAAGTGGCAGCAATCGAAGCGGCCGGTCATCCGGTGGTGATCATCGAGATCGCGGACCTATACGAAATCTTCTCTCAGTTCTTCACCTGGGAGGTAGCGATTTCGGTGGCCGGCTCGGTGATGGGCATCAACCCCTTCGATCAGCCGGACGTGGAGTCGGCCAAGATCGAGACTCGCGCCCTGACCGAGGCCTACGAGCAAACCGGCAAGCTGGCGGAGCGCGAGCCGGTGCTGGTGGCCCCCGCGGATGGTCAGAAATTCAAGCTCTAC
>JBAVYF010000198.1:0-2796 GCA_049698655.1 Occallatibacter sp.
GATGACGGGCGTTGCCTTGGTGACCGTTAGCGACACCTCAGCCTGCGCCGCGGGAAAGTTGGCGTCTGCCGGAGTAAAGGTGACCGAGAGCGTATGCGTTCCCGTTGCCAGCACCTCGCCCGCGGAAGGAGTGTAAACGAACTTTCCCGGAATCTGCGCCGCCGCATTGAGCTCGGCGGCGCTGAGCGCAACGCCGTGGGAAATGGCGGTCGGTGCCTGCCACGTGATCATGGTTGGCTTTGCCTTGGCAACGGTGAGCGACACGGTGGCCTGTACCGGGGCATAGTCCGTGCCGTCAGCCGGAGTAAAGGTGACCGAGAGCGTATGCGTTCCCGCCGCCAGCACCTCGCCCGCGGCAGGAGCGTAGACAAATCTTCCCGATACCGATGCCTTGGCATTGAGCTCTGTGGCGCTGAGCGCGGTTCCGTAAACAATGGGAGCGGGCGCCGGCCAGGTTACGGCAGGCGTCGCCTTGGCGACAGTGAGCGAGACGGCGGCCTGCGCCGCGGTGTAGTTCGCAGTATCCGTCGGAGTGAAGGTTGCAGAGGGCGTATGTGTTCCAGCCGACAGCACTGCACCTGCGGCGGGAATGTAAACGAACTTTCCCGGAACCGATGCCGTGGCATTGAGTTGCGTGGCGCCCAGCGCGGTGCCGTAGACAATCGAAGAGGGCGTAGGCCACGTGATGGCCGGCATAACCTTAGTGACAACCAGCGATACCTCGCTTTGGGCAGCGGCGTAGTCCGTAGCGCCCGCCGGAGTAAAGGTTGCCGACAGCGTATGCTTTCCCGCCGCCAGCACTTCACCTGCGGCAGGAGTGTAGACGAAAGTTCCTGGAACCGAAGCCGTGGCATTGAGTTGCGCGGCTCCCAGCTCTGTGCCGTAGGCAATCGGAGCAGGCGCCGGCCAGGTGATCGTTGACGTTGCCTTGGTGACGGTGAGCGACACCGAGGCCTGCGACGTGGCGTAAGCCGCTGCGTTCGTCGGAGTGAAGATTGCCGTCAGTGTCTGCTCGCCTGCTGACAGCACAGCGCCCTCAGCGGGAGTGTAGACGAATCTTCCCGGAATCGATGCCGCGGCTTTCAGTTGTGTGGAACTGAGCGCGGCGCCGTAAGTAATCGGAGCCGGCGCCGGCCAGGTGATGATTGGCGTTGCCTTGGTGACAGTGAGCGGCACAGACGCCTGCGCCGTGGCGTAGCCCGTGGCGTCAGTCGGAGTAAAGGTTGCCGTCAGCGTGTGCGTTCCCGCCGCCAGCACCTCGCCAGAGGCAGGAGTGTAGGTAAATCTTCCCGGAACCGATGCCGCGGCATTCAGTTGTGTGGAATTGAGCGCGGCGCCGTAGGCAATCGAAGAAGGCGCCGGCCAGGTGATGATTGGCGTTGCCTTGGTGACAATGAACGACACAGAGGCTTGCGCCATGGTGTAGCCCTTGTCATCCGTCGGAGTGAAGGTTGCCGACAGCGTGTGCGTTCCCACCGCCAGTACCTCGCCTGAGTCAGGTGTGTAGGCGAATTTTCCCGGTACCGATGATGCGGCGTTGAGCTCAGTGGAGCTGAGCGCGGCGCCGTAAGCTATCGGAGCAGGCGTCGGCCATGTGATGGCCGGCGTCTCCTGAGTCGCCTTTTCCTCCGGGGTTTTCTGCAGTTGCCATTCGCCATCCGCGCCCTTCATATAAGTAGTGCCCTTGTATATGCGCGTTTCTGGCCCACCCTGCGGGCTGGAGGTGATGGGGCTCTGAGTCTTCTTGATGTGCCATTCGCCATCCGCGCCCTTCACATAGGTGGAGCCTTTGTATGTGCGCGTTTCTGGCTCTGTCTGCTGGGTGGGGATGCTGTCGCTCGGTGGTATCTCCTGCTTTGCGTCCGCACGTGCCGTGCGGTCAGCGTTGTCCGGCGGCGTAAGCTGCTTCTGCGCTCCAGCTGTCGGCACGTCGCCCGCCGGAGGAGTATGGGCAGGCTTGTCCGCAATCTTCGCCGGGGCGGCTGCCTTGGCGCCGCCGTCGTCCTGGCCCGACACCAACCCAAGCTGTGTCAGTGTCGCCGCCTCCCTGGCGGGAACCCTCTTCGCTGAAAAACCTCGGCTGAACCTCTTTAGACTGAAGCCTGCTCTCTTCTCCGGGGCCGCGGGAAGGCCACAAGCAGTTCGGGCCATCTGCCGGATCAGCAGGGATATGGGCGAATCTTCTAGCGCCAGTGGAATCGCGGTGGCCTGCATCCGCTGCACGGCGGCATAATCGTTGGGAATCTTCCACTGCGCCGGCCTGGTGAGAGCTTTCGCAATCTGGTCTTCGGGAACGCCCATGGAGCGTGGATCAAACCGGTTGAGCACGATTTCCAGTTTGGGGATTCCGGTCGAGAAGAACTGCGAGATCACCCGATTTGAGTTACGCAGTCCGGCGATGCTCGCCTGGATGACCAGGTACACCGTGGAGCCGTCTTTGAACAGACTCGTCCCCATCAAATCCAGTCGGGATCCAATATCGACAACCACATTGTCGAAGTCCTGCCGCGCGATTGTAATCAGTCTGTCGATGGCTTCATTGGAAGCCTGATACTGGGGAAACTTGCCGGGAGCAGCGAGCACGGAGACTCCCGAGCTATGCTTGACCAGCAACTTGGAGAGAAAACTCGAATCCAGGCGGCCCGAATTCTGAAGAGCATTGATGGCCGAATACTCGGCAACCACCCCGAGATTGAGCGCCGCGTCTCCCAGCGGGAGATCAAGATCGATCAACAAAGTGCTTTGGCCCGACTCCTGTGCCAGGGATACCGCAAAATTGCAGGCCAGAGTAGTCAC
>JBAVYF010000199.1:0-3820 GCA_049698655.1 Occallatibacter sp.
CCGTCGGACGGGCAGCCTCCGCCGCCTTATCACGCTCCGTACCAGAGTCCGTACCAGGCCCCGTTTACGCCGCCGGCAGCTGGCTTTATCGATCCTGCCGCGCCGCTGCCGCCGATTTGCTGGCGGCGCAGGGAGCCGGTAGGCGCCATCGTGCTGATTGCCCTGGGGTTGATGTTCCTGCTGGGGCAGTTGGACATCTTCCACGGCCGCTTCTTTGATTTCGCCTGGCCGCTGCTGCTGATTGCGCTGGGCGTCTGGCTGATCGTTCGCCATATTGGAAATTCACAAGGAGGATCCAAATGAGCCGTTACATCATGATTCGCCGCCTGCGGTTTCCGGCCATTTTGCTGCTGATTGGGGGGATTGCGCTGCTTCATCAGACAGGCGTCATTGACCACTTCTGGCATTGGTTCTGGCCATTGCTGCTGATTCTGCTGGGCGTGATTATGTTGGCTGAGCGCGCGGCGCTGGCCGCCGACGGTGGCTATCCGCTGTGGCCGTATCCGGGCCAGCCCGGCCCTGGCGCGTATCCAGGGTCAAATCCCGGTGCTACGCCTCCGTCTCCACCGGCCGAGAGTTCGGCCAACGTTTCATCTCACTCACAGGAGTTCGGAAAGGACTCCGAGGGAGGACAATCATGAGCAGTACACCGCCGAATATGCCCCCGAACACGCCGCCTAACTCGCAACCTGGAGGCGGCATGCCCCACCCCCCGTATCCGCCTTACGATCCCAAGACTCAGTGGCGTGTCTACAGGGAGCAGCAGAAGGCCGCATGGCGCGCGCAGCGCGATGCATGGAAGGCGCAGCGTTACGCCATGAAGTCCAGCTATGTGGGCATCTACGGCCCGCGCGTTCCCTCCGTCGTTGGACCCATCATCCTGATCGGCGTCGGCGTGATCGCCCTGCTGTTGCTCACCGGCCACATCGCCGCAGACCAGTTCTGGAGCTGGTATGGCCACTGGTGGCCGCTGCTTCTTATCGGCGCCGGCCTGGCCCTGCTGGGAGAGTGGGCGCTGGACCTGCGCCGCGAGACTCCCATCCGCCGTGGCGGCAGCTTTGTGGGCATCCTCATCCTGCTGGCCCTGTTGGGTTTAGGCGCGGCTGGATGGAATCATGCGCGGCCGTGGTTTTTCCATTGGAACGGCGATGGCGACGACTTCTTCAACGCCTTCGGCCTGCCGGAGCACGAACTTGACGCGCCGTTGATGAACCAGCAGATTCCCGCCAATGCCGTTCTCGACATCGAGAATCCTCGCGGCGACGTGAGCATTACGGCAGGCGACAGTTCAGCAATCGAAGTGCAGCCGCACGAAGTGGCCTATGCCAGTTCGGACGCGGAGGCAAAGAAAGTATTCGACGCAGAAAAGCCAAGCCTGTCGGTGAACGGCAGTTCTGTGCTGGTCAAGTCGGAGAGCAACTCAAGCGGTAGGGTGAACCTGACCGTCACCGTACCCAAGACCGTTAAGGTAACCGTGAATGCGGGCAAGGGCGATGTGACCGCGGCCAATCTGGGCGCTGGCATAAGCGTCACCGCCCGCGGAGACGTGCAACTCAACACGATTGTCGGCCCGGTGGAGGCGCACTTTACCCACGGCAGCCACGACTTATCAGCCCACGATATCCAGGGCGACCTGACCGTTGACGGGGATTTGAACGACATCACCTTCTCCCAGATCAAGGGCAAGGTCACGCAGAGCGGCGAAATCTTCGGCGACATGCACATGGAAAGCATCCATGGACCGGTGCATATGCACACCTCGGTGACCGACATCGAAGTTGCGGAGCTGCCCGGCGACCTCACCCTCGACTCCGGCGACCTGCGCATCAACGAGGCCAAGGGCCCGGTGCGCGTGGTAACCCACTCCAAGGACATCGACCTCAACCAGATCTACGGCGACGTCACCGTGGAAACCCGCAACGGCCGCATTTCGATTGAGCCGGCCGGCGCCTACTCGGTGGATGCAAAAAACAGCAAGGGTGACGTAGAAGTGACGCTGCCGCCCAACGCCTCAGCCACGGTGACCGCGCGGACGCACAACGGGGACATCGTTTCGGATTATGCCATCCCCGCGACCGAAGGCGAGAACAAGTTGGCCACATTCACCATCGGCTCCGGCGCAACGAGGATCGTTCTGAACGCAGACAATGGCGATGTGCGCATCAAGAAGGGGCCAAGCTTCCCGCCCGCGCCTACGGCTTTTCCCGCAGCTCCGTCCAGTCCCAAGGGTCCCGTGCTGAATGTTCCACCCTACCACAGGGTTCCGGATATTTCCAAAGCACCTCACCTGAAAGAGCCCAAGGTGCCGCCTGCGCCGCCGGTCAAGCAATAACGCTGTCAACAACCCGAAGAGAACAAAGCAGGCGCGGGTGGACTTCCCCTCCCGCGCCTGTTCTTTTGCCCGGAGGAAGACAGCCAGTCAGCTCTCACCACACAAATGGAATCAATCGGCATCGTGTCCGCATGCAGTACTCCGGGTAGCCGGCGAGTTGCGCGCGCAGCACTGTTTCCTCGTTGAGCAGGCGGATGACATAAAAGGGGATGAGCAGCACAAAGGCCGGCAGCGCAATCCACGAACCCAGCGCAAGCGGCGTAAACAGCCACATCATCACGGTGGCAAAATAATACGGGTGGCGAACCATGCAGTACGGGCCGTGTGAGATCACCGTCTGCCCGGCCTCTACCTCCACGGTGCGCGAGGCAAAGCGGTTGACATACAGTACCCAGAAGATCAGCAGAAGGCTGCCCAGGACCATGGCCAGGGAGAAGACCGTGAGCCACAGAGGCACGGCGCCCACCAACGTGCGCGACCAGTCCCAGCGGTAGTCGCAGCCGGGAAGCAGAAAGGCAATCAGATAAAACGGCTTGCCCCATCGCAGCAGCAGCTTCTGCTCGTCGTATCGTTCTTTGTTCCGCAGCCGGCGTTCGAGAAACTCGGGATCGCGCTTCAGAAAATAGATGAACGTGAAGGCGTTGGGAACAAAAAATACAACAAGAAACGCCCATCCCTGCCAATAGTTCAGCGTCCCTGCAGTAACAAATAAAACTGCGAATGCAAAAATCAATCCCAGCGTCAGGCCGAGTCCAAGCCTGAGCCCGAGGCTCATCTTCGCGCGCGACGGCTGGGCGGCGCGGGCGTTCTTCCCTTTTTTCTTGAGTTGATGCGGCTTCGGCACGGCTCCTGGTCTCCTAACTCATTCTCCTTCAACGCGCAGGTCTATGAGATGCACACTAAACCTCAACCCGACGCACGCGCGCCCCAATCCGCGTGAAGACCTCCCAGGGAATCGTCCCCGTCGCTTCGGCGTGGTCGTAGGCGGTGATGGATTCGCCGCCTTGCTCGCCCAGGATCACCACGTCATCGCCCGGCTCGACTGCTGGGATTTCGGTCACGTCCACCGTTGCCATGTCCATGCTGATGCGGCCTACAAGAGGCGCGCGCGCACCGCGAACCAGCAGGCTGAAGCGGTTGCCGAGCCGGCGGTCGAGGCCGTCGGCGTAGCCCGCGGCCACCAGCGCCAGGCGCATCTGTTCGGTGGCGACGAAGGTTCCGTTGTAGCCCACCACGGTGCCTGTGGGAACCGAGCGCACCCCCGCCACGCGGGTTTTCCATTGCATCACCGGCTGTAATCCGGCGTGCGCGGCGGCCAGAGTCGCCGGCTCATGCGGCTCAAACTGCGGGTTGAAACGCGGCGTCACGCCATAGAGCGCCAGGCCCGGCCGCAGCATCGCCTTCATTCCGTAGCGGGCGGCGAGACCGGCAATCCGCTCCGCCTCTCCGGCCAGAAGCGCGGCGGAGTTGCCCACGTTGAGCCACTCC
>JBAVYF010000200.1:0-3073 GCA_049698655.1 Occallatibacter sp.
TCCTGGAGGTAGACGCGGAGGCGCAGGAGACGGCCGTCTTTGACCAGGCCGCGTTCGATGATCTTGGCCAGCAGCGAGACGTCGATGTTGCCGCCCGAGACCAGCACCACTGTGGGGCGCGGCCGGAGATTGGCCTTTGACTGGACGACGGCGGCCAGTGCTGCGGCGCCGGCGCCCTCGGCCAGAGTCTTCTCCTGCTCCAGCAGCATGAGGATGGCGCTGGCGATCTCCTCATCGTCCACGGAAACGATCTCGTCCACGTAACGGGAGACCAGCGGCAGGGTCAGGTCGCCGGCGCGGCGCACGGCGATGCCGTCGGCGATGGTGGCCTCGGCGGCGATGGTGACCGGAATGCCAGCCTCGCGAGCGCGCAGCATCGAGGGCAGCTTTTCCGGCTCGACGCCGATGACGTGAATTTTTGAATTGGTCTCTTTCAGCGCGCAGGCAATGCCGCTGATGAGCCCGCCGCCGCCGATGGGCACCACGACAGCTTCAAGGCCGGGCACCTGTTCGAGCAGTTCCAGGCCGATGGCGCCCTGGCCGGAGATAACTTCAGGGTCATCGAAGGGATGGATAAAGGTGCGGCCCTCTTCGATGTGGCGACGCAGGGCCTCTTCGCAAGCTTCGTCGTAGCTGGCGCCATGCAGGATGACCTCGGCGCCGAAGCCACGCGTGGCGGCGACCTTGACCTGCGGAGTGGCCAGCGGCATAACAATCTGCGCGCGAATGCCGCGAGCCGAGGCGTGGAATGCGACTCCCTGCGCGTGGTTGCCTGCGCTGGCCGCGATTACGCCGTGCTTGCGCTCCGCTTCGCTCAGGGTGAGCAGCTTGTTCAGCGCTCCCCGCTCCTTGAACGAGCCAGTGCGTTGCAGGTTTTCCAGCTTCAGGTAGAGGGGCAGGCCGGTCAACTCGGAGAGATGATGCGAGAGATGGCAGGGCGAGACATGAATGGCTTCGCCGATGCGCGCACGGGCCGCCTGGATGCTGGCGAGGGTGACGGATTCCAAAATGTGCCTCCTTGGCTGAGGAAAAAGCGGAATGAACGGCAAAAGCCCCTGAAATCTGGCAGGAAATGAAAAAACCACCAGCCGCGTTTGCGGGTGGTGGCCTGGATGGTGCTCGATTGCTAAATCCGGTTTGTCAGGCTCCGCTTCCCGCGCGCGCATTGGAGCCGCTAATTCGCGGGCCGGGAATCGACACGGCGATGCGCAGGACCGGAGAGAAGTTCGCGTTGGCGCCGGAAGTGTGCATAGCCTTATTTGCAGTAGAACAGAGCGGCAAGGGGCGCGTCAAGAGAGCGGGGCGCGGCTGAGGGGTGCATTTCATACCGCAAACAGGGAGCAGACTACCTTCGAGCCCCTTGAGAGGAAAATGTTTTGCACAAATCACAATTCAGGGACGATTGGGTTATGATGGTAAATCCACCATCCCCTTGCTAACTCGCGGAGTGAACGCACATGACTTGTACAAATTGCGGGAGCCATAGAATGCGCCGGATCAAGAGGGAAGGATTTCTGCGCAAGAATCTGGCTCCATTGTTTGGCTTTTATCCTTGGCGATGTTCCATCTGTGGGACGGTGCAATTGCTCAGAGCGCGGGGCGAAAGGAAGAGTACGCGTAACGCGGACAACCCGCGCGGGGAAGCCCCGGCCATTCAGCACGCCAATCGCGCCGAAAACGTGCCGGTTGATAGCGAATAAAGTAACCCCTCTAGCGCGAATTGGATCAAGCCTGCGTGAGCGCAATCGGTGTTTTCCCTGAGTCTCCAGGTTTTGTCTCGGCCGGGCTGGGAGCGCGCCGCAGATACACCCAAAGATAGAAAATGCTCATCACCAGAAGGATAAGCGAGGCGGGCCGTATCAGCACTAAGGCCAGCATCTGTTCGAAGAAACCCGCTGTGCCCACATGCATTTGAGTCGCGATGATGGAGAGCATTGCCAGCGGAACATCTCCGGTCAACACAATCCCCACGGTGCTTATCAGGAGCGCGAACCATCGGGTCAGGCCGCCTTCGGCCCACAGGATGGCGCAGGCGGGAACGGTGAGCAGCAAGAGCTTCGCATCCCATGGCCGGTGATAAGTCACGAGCATGGTGAGAGGCACGACCGCCGCGAGCGCAAGCCAGACTCTCGCCTGCGAGGCGCGCGACCTGAGCGTACGAACCGCGCCTGCCAACAGAAGCGCGCCGCAGACCAGATAGCTGGCCGGGTTGTAGATGCGCGGATCGTCGCGGAAGATACTGATGGCCGCCTGCAGATCGATGACCATGGCGGCGGAACGGCCGGTGAGGGAAGATGGACCCGGTTCATTGATGCCGCCGGGCGCTGAAATGGCCGACAGATTGGAGTTCCAGTCCTGCATCCAGGTAGGCGCAACGTGGGAAAGCCACAGGAATGCCGCCAGACCCAGAACGGCGGTAACGAGGAGGGTTTGCAGCGCGCGTTTCCGATAGGGCGCGCCCGCCAGGAGGAAATAGAACCAGACCAGGCCCGAGTCATGGGGCTTGATGGCGAGGCTGGCCGCCATGCAAAGGATGCCGGCCCAAACAAACCGATCCTTGAGGAAACACCATACGGCCACCACGCAAAGGCCTACGACGAGCCCGGCCGTATTGCCGGCGCCAAAGATCGATTCGCAGTTGGCAAGCAGGATGCAAATCAGGAAGAGGGAGACGCCTGGCGAATAGTCCGAACCTATATCCCACATCAGGAGGGCGGCAAGGATGAAAACTCCGGCAATGAGCGTCAACCACAGCAAGTGCGCCGGCCCCCAGGGCAGCATCGCAAAGGGAGCTACGAAGAGGAATGAAGTGGGCAGGTTGACATATAACACCACAGCCTGGAGGGTTGCGATGGTCTCGGTCGGACGTTCCCCGCCATCAGCACGGTAAACCTGTTCCAGCTCACTCACCTTGTAAGGGTTGTGGTGCTCAAGCAGGCATCGCGTGCCGTAGTAAACTGCCCTGAAATCCACCCACCCGTTCGCGGTCTGCCCAATCGAGGAGCCCCACCAAATGGAAATTCCGCTGGCCAGCAGTATCCAGGCCAGTGCAATCCGCCGCGTTTTTGTCATG
>JBAVYF010000201.1:0-4725 GCA_049698655.1 Occallatibacter sp.
GTCCTGCAGGGTGGTAACGTCTTCCAGCGTGGTCACTGTGCCCAGCAGGCGCCCCTCGGAGTCGCGCATGGGCGTGGTGCGCAGACGGTAGCTGCGCTCCTGCTTGCCGATGCGCATGGGCAGCATGGATGCCTCGTCCTCGGCGGCCACCGCCTTCTGCATGGAGACGGCGTCGCGGATAGCGCCCAGAATCTTGTCGCCGCCGGGGGTATTGACCAGCGCCATGCGGTCGGTGGCCGCATCGCCCAGCAACTCGGCCGCGGCCTGGTTCACCTTGAGCACGTGCCCCTTGCCGTCGGTTACGATGATGGGCTCGAAGATGGATTGCAGCACCGCGTCGGAGAGTTGAAACTCCATTTGCCGGCGGCCGGCGTCGGAGTCGCGCAGCTCGCGCAGCCGGACCGCGAGGCGGTTCAGCTCACCGGCGATCACGCCGAAGCTGTCGCGGCTGCTCCACTCCACGCGGTGCTCCAGGTTGCCCTGGGCGATCCTGTGCGCATCGCGGGCCAGCAGGCGGATGGGCCGCAGCACGAAGAAGACGGTCCCCACCGCGACTATCGCCGCAGCGGCCACAAACAAGTACGCGAACCTCAACTGCCCCGTCGCCGCGAGGGCTTTGTGCGTGGCCAGCACCAGACATGCCGTGAGTCCGACAATAATCGTGCAGCCGAGAATCAGTCGCTGGGTAAGATTGAGCATGATCCGGTCTCCGCGCCGGAAAAAGGCAACACCCCCATTCTCGCGGAAACAGCCCCAATGCGCAAAGGGGGAGAACAGGGAACAGGTGATAGCTGCTGGAAGCTGTTCCCTAATCCCTTTTCCCTGCAATCCAAATATCTGCTTTGGACATTACAGCAAACTTGTGTATACTCGTCCCTATGAATCAGTCGCTCTATGCCTCCCGGCATTTCGCCTGTTGTCCCTGTTGCCGCTAGCAACAGCCCTTCCGCGCGACTGAAAATCCATTCTGCTTCGGCAATCTTTTGGGCATAGCTGTTTGTGTCTCTGCATCTCAAGGGAGATAAAACGCTCTCCGCGCCTTGCAGATGCAGAGGGATGCTTCCGCCGCACGATTCTTCCTCTCAACCGGATTTCATCCAGGAGAAAATCACTATGCGTGTCTTTGCATCCATTTTCCATTCGCCAGAGTTCAAGAGCCGGTGGGCAACGCTCATCCTGCTCCTCGCGCTTCCCTTTGCCGCACACACCGCGCAGGCGCAGAGCCTGGGCTATGAAGGCCCCACCGGCATCTTCGTCACGCCGCTGGCCTACACTTCAGCCTCTCCGGCCAATGGACTTGGAAAACCCTCCGTCTCCTATCACCTCCTGGCAGGCGGACCGGTGATCGGCGACTACAGCACCGTCTCCGTCACCGAAGGCTTTGCCAAGCGCTTCGAGTTTGGCTTCACCGAGGAGATTCACGCCGGCTCAAATCAGTTGCCCATCGATGGGGTTATCGAACAGCCAGCGTACAAGTTATCTCAGGACTTCAGCATCCTTCACGGCAAGGCAACCGTTCTTACAAACAAGGCACTTGGGTCGATCGCCGTGGGCGGAATCTACCGCTTCCACGATAACAATGTCTACAACGGAGTTCCCGAGGGATTAACGTCATCGGGCGCCATATTCCATCAAGGTACCCAGAACGGCGACATCTACCTCGTGGGAACCAGGGTCTTCACCGGGATCAAGAAGGTGCCGATTCTGCTCAACGCCGGTCTGCGCGGCACAGATGCCTCGCTGTGGGGTCTGGGGGGCAACGCTCCCGGCTTTTCGGCGCGCGGCTTTGGCGCCCTGGCCTTTATCTTCACCTTGCCCAACAAGAGCACCCTCATCCTGGCTTCCGAGGCCGCGCAGCAGCCGCAGCGGGTCAAGCTTGGCTTAAGTCAGGGTCTCGACATTCCCACCACGGTGGTCTATGCCGCCCGCTTCGTTCCTTCGCCCAAGCACAAGCTGAACATCGATGTGGGCGTTCTTCACGCCAGCGACGGCCTTCAGAATCCTGTACTGAATGCCAAGGACCGCTTCGCCTTCGGCCTCTCCTACGGCTTCTAGGCCAGAGATCAGGGTTCAGAGATCAGTCGAATGGCACCGTTCCGACGGCAACGGCGCTGATCCCTGACCCCTGATCCCTGTTCACGGTATTCGGCAGACCAACACGATGTCATTGTGCCACTCGCAGGCGAGGCCAGCCGGCTGGGGATAAGCAACCAGCACCCAATCCACGCCAAACTCCGCCTTGAGGCGCTCAAAGTCGGCAAGCTCGAAGCGGTTCCAGCCTTTCTGGGCCTGAACCTGCCGCGTCCACACTTCACCCAGCTCAGGAACCTGCGTCACCACCGCCGCGTCTTTAATGTTATCGGCCAACTGGCTGCGCTCGGCCAGCGCGCGGAAGCTGTGATAGTCTTCACCCGGTGCGGCCAGGTACTCCGGATCAAGGGCAAAATATGCGTCGGTTGGCGTGTTCTGGCGAATCCATGCGAAGGCCTGCAGCCATGGGTTGGCCGAGGCGCGCCCCGGCAGCTCCAGATGTTCGCTGCCGCTGAACTGAATCCGCTGCGCGGCAAACATCCCCGCATTGATGGCCACGAGAAAGACCGCCCAGCGCCAGAGGCTGGCTTTCAGCAGGTATTTGCCCAGCAGGCAACCGCCCATCAGGGCCATGAAGACATAGACCAGGTGGAGAAAGCGCATCGGCTGCATGGGAGCGAGCCGGACCAGCGCCGGAATTCCCGAGATGATCATGGCCACAGCAAGTTGAAAGACTGCGTAGAGAAAGACCGCCAGTGCAAACCGCGCCAACAGCCTCTCGCTGCGTTTTTGCGCGATGCGCCAAAGCAGCCAAAAGAGAACCAGCGGCGCCCACGCACCCAGCCACTCATACCAGGCCCAGCGGTAGAGGCACAGAGAGGTGTGCATATTCACGGCCTCGCGCCACGCGGGCGTGGGCGGCTCGAAGACCCAGCCAAGGGGGACAAAAGCGATTGCCAGAGAACTGTGCGCAGGTCTTCGCCAGCTTCTCAGCCAGGCAGGCGCCTGCTCCATCATGGTCAGGCTCAGGAAGATACAAAAGGAGACACTCATGGCAGCCATGATGGGATGCATTACAAACGCGATTAACAGGAAGGGAACTGCCTGCCACTTCTTGCCCTCCAATATCCGCGAAACCGCCAGAAGAATGAAGCCAGTGGCTAATGCGCGCGGGTGCAGATGCTGATCGACCAGGTAGAGCGCGGTTCCGGCCACCGGAAGCGTAAACATGGCCGAGACCAGGGCAACGCCGGCCCATTGTGCCCGCGCTTCGGGAAACAATTTGCGCGCGATCGCCCAACACGCGAAGACGATCAGCGCAATCGATGCAAACTGGAGGAGCAACTCCGCGCCAGCCACCGGAACTCCGGTCCAGCGCACGAACCCGGCGACCCACTTGTCGAAGAAGGTGGCCTGCAGTTGAACCCGGAAAAAGTTGGCGTCGTGAGGGTAAAGCGCAGGATTCAGTTTGCTTTTCACCGCAGTCAGATAGACTCCGTCGTCCTCGAGGCCGGGATGGTAGCCCATTACGGCTAGACCGAGCGCCGTGAAAAACAAGGTCAATAGAAAGTTGACAGGAAAGTTGTGCCTCAACCTGATAAACCCCGTATACTCAAGCTCAATATGTCGCCAGCAGTGACAGATTCATCCTACACGGCGGCAGACGGCGCGGCAACGCACGCTCTGCCGCTGGCAGAGCCGGAAATACGCGCCCCGGAAAAGCTGGCGCTGACCATTCCTGCTCTGCGCGAGGCGCAAAACCTCCCCGGTCTGCTCAGCCACATTCGCGCCATTCTTGATCCCCTGGGTATTCCCTACGAGATTCTTGTCGTCGATGACGACAGCCGCGACGGAACCGAGGAGATTGTTTCCGCTATCGTCCTTGAGGATCCGCGCGTGCGACTTTTGATCCGCAAAGGAGAGCGCGGCTTGTCCGGGGCCATACTCTATGGCTGGCGGCACACGGACGCGGCGATTCTGGGCGTGATGGACGCCGACCTGCAGCA
This sequence comes from Occallatibacter sp., assembly GCA_049698655.1. GTDB lineage: Bacteria > Acidobacteriota > Terriglobia > Terriglobales > Acidobacteriaceae > Telmatobacter. The sequence continues at coordinate 4,038 of JBAVYF010000201.1, forward strand.
CCCTCCGGAGTTGCTGCCCGCATTGGTCTCCGCCATTCTTGCCGGCAACGACGTGGCGGTTGGCAGCCGATACACTTCGGGCGGGCAGTTGGGCAAGTGGAATCCAGTCCGCAAACTGCTCTCTTACGCTGCCATCTGGGCCACATGGCCCATCCAGCGTCCAGGCATCCGCGCTCATGACCCCATGACCGGATTCTTTTTCGTTCGCCGCGAGTGCATCGACGGAATTGCCTTCCAGCCCTCGGGCTTCAAGTTGTTGCTGGAGATTCTGGTGCGTGGGCGCATCCGCTCGGTCGCTGAGGTTCCGTTGGCCTTCGGCAGCCGCAAGCAAGGCGCAAGCAAAGCCAACTTCAAAGTGGGCTGGGATTACGCCAAGCTGCTGGTCAGGCTCTATGCGGAGAGATTCGGCCCGCGGCGCTAGGTCAGGAATTTCGCCGCCTAAGAACTTGTTGAAAAACTCTGGTTTTGTATCAGGGCACGGCTTTAGCCGTGTCGTAAATCTGCATACGCCGCTGTTTTGAAAGGGCACGGCTTTAGGCGTGCCGTAAATGCCGCAAAATTAACGCGGGCTTTAGCCCCTGAGGGAATCCCGATAGCGTCAGGAAACCTATAAAGAGGTTCCTTATAGCGCAGGCAGCAGCATCCGCAGCAGCAGAAATCCAGCCACACCCGCGAAGAAGACCAGCGC
>JBAVYF010000202.1:0-14247 GCA_049698655.1 Occallatibacter sp.
GATGATCTCTGCGCCGAGCGATTCGAGTACGTCCTGCGCAACGGTCAACATAAGCGCAACAACCGAAGCTGGCGGGCGGCGGGGGCAAATGATTCTGCCTCACCGCGCCGTCGAAACGCCGGTCTTCATGCCGGTGGGCACGGCGGGGAGCGTTAAAGCCGTTGCGCAGGACGTACTCGAATCGCTCGGCGCAGAGATCATCCTCGGCAACACCTATCACCTTTACCTGCGCCCTGGCCACGAAGCCATCCAACGGATGGGCGGGCTGCACAAGTTCATCAGTTGGCCGCGGGCTCTGCTGACCGACTCTGGCGGCTTTCAGGTTTTCAGCCTGAGCCAGTTGCGCAAGGTCACGGACGAAGGTGTGCGCTTCCGCTCGCATCTGGACGGCAGCAGCCACTTCTTTACTCCGGAGCACTCCATGGACGTGCAGATCGCGCTGGGCGCGGACATCTGCATGGCCTTCGACGAGTGCACCGAATATCCGGCAGAACGCAGCCGCGCCGAAGAGAGCTTGCGGTTGACGATGGCCTGGGCGCGTCGCTCGCTCGACCACTTTCGCGCGCATCAACACGAGGTCCCGTGGCACAACGAACTCGGTGGCCGTACGCAGAGCCTCTTCGGCATTGTGCAGGGCGGAATGTACCGCGATCTGCGCCGCGAGAGCGTGAAGCGGCTGGTGGATATGGACTTTGACGGCTACGCCATTGGTGGGCTGAGCGTGGGCGAGCCGCGCAAGCTGACGATGGAGATGATCGCCGAGGTGCTGCCGCTGCTGCCCGCTGACAAGCCGCGCTACCTGATGGGCGTTGGCTATCCGGATGAGATTGAGGCCTATGCGCGCATGGGCGTCGACTTGATGGACTGCGTGTTGCCCACCCGCGCCGCGCGCCACGGGCTGCTGTTCACCAGCGAGGGCCGGCTGAACATCAAAGGCAAACGCTACGCCGAAGATCAAGGCCCGCCCGACCCGGCCTGCCAGTGCATGGTCTGCCGGCGCTACTCGCGGGCCTATCTGCGCCACCTGATGCAGGCTGGCGAAGCACTGTCGGGAACGCTGAACACGATCCACAATCTGGCGTACTACCTGGGGATCATGGAGCGGGTGCGCAAGAGCCTCGCTTCGGAAGCCTGAGTCAGCTAGTTAGCGGGGCGGCGGATTGCCGCGCATCCCGCAAAGCGAGTGTCAACGTAACGGCCGCGCTAAACCAAAGAATCGCGCCGGTTCCGAGCGAGGTGACACCTTGCAGGCGCTCGACGGGAACCAGAAACACGCTGAACACGGCCCACGCCACCAAGACAGCTCCCGTTGCATAGTGTGGCGGATAACGGAACAGCCGCGCCAGCGGAAACATGTGCAGCCCCACGATGGCGGTGATGGCGTTCATGATGTAGGCGTCCAGGCGCAGTCTCGCCAGGGTGAAGGCAACGACAAATACGGCGATCCATTGCACGGCATTCACCCACATGAAGACACGGCGCAGGGCCGGGTCGTCAGGCACGCGCGGCCAGCGCTTCGCCTCGCGGAGCAGGTGGCGAGCGGCCAGAACGAGAACCGCCAGGCCCAGCAGAACCCCGCAAACAGTGGCTGCGCGGAGCTGTTCAAGGGCATAGAGCGAAAGCGCAAGCCAGATCGCTCCGAAGACAGCAGCGAAGATGGAGCCGATGGCCATTCCACTGAGCTGATTTGCCGTTTGGATATTCTTCATCGCGTTTCTCCTGTTTCTCTTGGAGGGTTATGCGCTGATAGCTTCGCCCAGCATCTGCTTCAAGGCCTGAACGTATTCGGTCAGCGCCTGGCGGCCGGCCTCGGTCATGCGGTAAAGGGTCTGCGGCTTGCGTTGGACAAACTTCTTTTCGACCGCGACGTAGCCGGCTTCTTCCAGCTTGGCGAGTTGCGCGCCCAGGTTGCCGTCTGTCGAGCCGGTCTTCTGGCGCAGCCAGGTAAACTCCGCCTCTTCGACGCCAACCAGCAGCGAGAGCAGGGCCAGGCGCAGCTTCCCGTGGATCACAGGATTCAGCTCTGGCAGCTCAGGCATGGTTGGCCCCCTGACGGCGTCTGCGGGCGTCGCAACTCATTGCATAGATGCCGAAGACGATCTGGCAGAAGAAGATGGCAGCCAGGCCGACGATGGCGGTGACGTTGTCGGAGGTAAAGGAGGCTGCAACCGCGGAGGCCCACCAGACCACGGCGCAGGCAAACTGCATCGTCCATTTGAGAATAATGCTGGAGGTGCAATTGGCCGCTCCGAGCATGGCCCCGATGATGGCGACCGAGTTGTGAAGATCAAGCCTGCCACTCATGCCGAGAGACATCATAAGAGCAAAGGTGGAGATGCCCATGGCGAGCCAGATTGCCATCATGGCGCGGCCGATGGTAGTTGCTGGACGCGTGGCGGCGTTGCGCGAGGCCAGAATCCCCGTCAGTACGCTGGCAGCGATCATGGTCACCGGCCAGGCCAGCGAGGGTCGTCCCCAGTTGGCCCAGGCGATGGCGACGTAGTAGGCCACGCCCCAAAGAACGAAGGTCCATCCCCAGCTCTCGGTTGTGCGCCGGCCCTCGGCGATCATGCTCTCGATCAGGCTCAGCCTGTCTTTCAGATCCAACTCTTCAGGATTTGCTGTCATTTTGATTCTCCTTGGGGTCTCTTTTGAATCTCAGAGTATTCCTCAATAAGGAGTACTCTAAAATATAGAGTATTGAATGTCAAGAACTATTTTGAGATTTTTTAGGTTACGCCGGAATGAGCCGGGAAATCCATGATTCCACGTGCATTTCCTTGAGCGGCCAACTCTACTTCGCAGCGCGAGATGCGTTCAACTCCCCGATCACGCGGTCCAGCACTTCGGCCCAGTCGCCAGGTTCATGCTGGCGGAACAATCGCGCCGTGGGGTACCAGGGGGTAGTCTCCGTCTGCTGCATCCAGCGCCAGTCGCTCAGATGGGGCAGCAGAATCCAGACCGGCTTGCCCATGGCGCCGGCCAGGTGGGCGATGCAGGTGTCGGTGGTGATGACCAGATCGAGCGTGGCCATGAGAGCCGCGGTCTCGGCCAGGTCGCGGTCGTAGCTGGAGCCGTCCGAAACAGAGACGTCGCCGGGCAGCGCGGCCAACTGCTCCGCGGCCGGCCCTTTTTGCAGCGCGATCCAGGCGACGCCGGGTGTGCGCAACAGGGGCAGCAGCGTGGCGAGCTTGACGGAGCGCTGGCGGTCGGCCTTGTAGTGGGGATTGCCGGCCCAGGCCAGGCCAACGCGGCGCTGCGCGCACGGCGAATCCTGCAGTCGCAAGTGCGGAAACTGAACCCGCTTCTCGGCGGCCAACTCCGGGTCGGCAAAAAGGTAGGCGCCCGGCCAGGGAACCGTCTCGACGGTGGTTCCGAAGACAGCCGGAAGGCTCATGAGCGGGCACTCGAGATCAAACTCCGGCGGCTTGGCGCCCAACAGCGAGGTCTGCGCCTGTCCGGAGCGCACCACGGCGAGAGATTGCATCAGCCGCTCGACCGGCTCCTGCACCTGCAAAATCACATGGCCGCCGCGGGCCGCGACCATAGACGCATAGCGGCAGAACTGGATGGTGTCGCCCAGCCCCTGCTCGGCATGGAGAAGAATCCTGCGTCCGTCGAGCGCCTCGCCATGCCAACGGGGTTGGGAAAAGACCCTGGGGCCGCGATGGACCTCGCGGAAACGCCAGCGTGCCTCGTATCCTTGCCAGCCTTGTCGCCAGTCGCCCAGCCGCAGACGGGTCAGCGAGAGGTTGTAGAGCGCACCGGGGCTTGCCGGATCGCGCTCGACCGCCAATTCCTGCGCGAGCATGGCTTCTCGCATGAACCCCAGGTCCAACAGGGAGTTTCCGCGATTGGAGGAGGCAGCGTGGTTGCCCAGGGCCTCGGCACGTTCGAAGACGGCGATAGCTTCGTCGAAGCGGCCTTCCTGGTGGAGCAGAATGCCATGCATGTTGACGGCTTCGGAGTTGTCCGGTTCGCGTGCCAGGGCCCAGCCCAGCCACTGCCATGCTCCTGCCCTGTCGCGCTCGGCGGCGCGGAACTGGCACCAGGCCACCAGGGTTTCCACCTGGCCAGAATTGAGGGCGAAGGCCTTGCGGAGATAGGTTTCGGCTTTGGCGGGGCGGCGGCGCTCCCGCTCCAGAATCGCCAGGTTAACCCAGCCGGAGATCAGCTCCGGGCACAGCTCGACGGCGCGCCGCAGAGCGGCCTCGGCGTAGACCTCGCGCCCCTGCTCGCGCAGCAGGCTGCCCAGATTTATCCAGGCGGCGGCAAAGTCCGGTCGCAGGACCAACGCCCGGCGGTAACGGGTTTCGGCTTCCTTGAGCTTGCCCATGCGCGCCAACGCAAAGCCGGCGGCAAACTCGGCCTCCGACAGTTTGGGATGAAGCGCCAGCGTCCGCTCGTAGTGCCCCAGAGCTTCGTCGTTGCGGCCCATGAAGGCCAGCGCATTGCCCAGGCCCATGTGGGCGGCGGCAAGCGTGGGCTGACGGTGGAGGGCCAGCTCAAACTCCCGAATTGCCTCCTGGGGGCGGCCAACGGAGAGCCTCAGCTCGCCCAGGCCTATGCGAGCCAGCGCGTTCATGCCGTCGATGCAGGTGGCATGAACGTAGGCGCGTTCCGCCTCATCGCCTCGGCCAGCGGCACTGAGCGCCTGGCCGAAGGCAACCCACGCGGTGATCATCCGCGGCGCGGCGGCCACGGCGGCCCTGGCCATCTTGACCGCGGCCTCGGCCTGGCCACTGGCCAGCGCCACCAGAGTGATGCCCACCAGCGCCTCAGGATGGCACGGGTTCTCTGCCAACATGCGCTGGCAGCCGAGCGCAACCTCAATCAGATGGCCGGTCAGCTCTTTTGGGAATCTCGTATCGCTGGTCTGCATCGTCCTACAGTTTGGGAATAACCCTCACATGGACGCTAGGCTGGGTTGTGGCAGGCGCTCAATCGGAAAACGCGCAGGACGCGTGGTTTGTGGTGTGAAATGTCCCATTATTTGGCAGGTTCGGTTTCGGAACCAGGCCGGGGCACGCGATTCCTGCGATGTTGCCACCCGTGAAGGGGAGCGTTCGGAGCATCTCCCCTTCGCGGACTCGTTTTTCCGCGCCTCAGTGCGGCAGCACCAGGAGCCCGGTTACCAGCAGCTTTTCCGTCAGCCGGTCCAGGGCCGCGGGAAACTTGTAGGAGATGGTGCGGATGCTCATCCCCAACAAGCTGGCTGTTTCGGCCTGGGTGTACTCCTGGAGCACGATGCGGCTGAGCATCATGCGGTCCAGCGAACCCAGCTGGTCGAGGCATTTCTCCACGTCGAGGACGAAGATCACCGCGTCCTCGAAGGTTCGGACCGGCCGGCTGGAGCACCATCCCCGGGCAATCGGGTCGCCCAGGATGGACGGCGCCCTGCCCACCTGCATCGACGCGTAGAGATAACGCCGCAACAGGCTCTCAGTATGTTTGCGATAGAAGCCCAGGCTGACCACCGGCCCGGCGGCCGGCGCATTTACGGCCTTCTTTGCAGCCGGCGCTGCGGCTGGTCTTTGTTCCCACGTCCTCCGATCTTCATACTCTGCCCGCTGTGGGCTGCTTGCTCCCCATATCATCGGCAACTGAAGGGCAGCGCTCATTGCGCACCCCCGGTTGCTTCCGCCACCGCCCAGACCCTGACCAGCGTCTTGCGGCCGGGACGCCCGCGCCGTTTGCGGCTTTCGGGCGTTGGAAAGTCCTTCAGTTTGGTCTCACATGCGTGGCAATACACACTCCCCTGGGTCTGGGCGCGATACCAAAGACAACCGCACCCCTCGCAAATTTTCAAATGCACGCGCAAATCCATGACGAAATCTCCGTGTTCTCGTTTTCTCCCGACGGCCTTGCCTTGGCGCCTTGTTTCCGCGGGTCAGAAAGAACCGGATGTGGCTGCTCAGGGTCTCTGCGCCCTGATGGGGGATAGCCGCCGGAATTCTTTCGTTTTTTGTCATGCTCATGGCGCGCAGATCCTGGAATTTCGGCTGCTGGCCGCCCCGGCGCTTCTCAAGAGCGTTTTGGGACGGGGAGGAGAAGGCCGGAAAAGATATTGATCCCCCGGCAATTGTCCATTGGCCACTGAAGGGTACAAGATTCCGCCCGTTTCAGCCTTACGGCAATGAAGCGTTTCTCAGAAAATTCCCACAGGTCAGTACCGGATTAAGTAAAGCAAATCTAGAAAAATGGTTCTCTAGCGTCAATCACGCTCGGCGGTTTTCTGCTTCTCTGCTTTCCAATCGCTGAGCGAGCGCCGAAAATGAAGGCCTGACGACCCTTCCATGTTTTCAGAATGAAAATGTAGAGCGTTCCTCTCCATTGCTGGTGGCGGATTATCCACAGATGAACTTTACGCAGATGCACGAGCGACTCCGCCTGGAACTGCTGCGCAGGATACAGCGGGGGACGGTCAGTGTCTCGCTGCTGGCGCGCCAGACCGGGTTTGGGCAATCGCATCTGTCGAATTTTCTGCACAATCGGCGGCAGCTCTCGCTTGAGGCGCTGGATCGGGTTCTGGCGGCGCAGCACATGGCGGCCGGCGATCTGTTGCCCGCGACCTACCAGTACGAAGCCTTGCCGGCGGACGGGGAGAGCAGCGCGGTCCCGGTGGTCTCCCATGCTGCGGCGCTGTTTGAGCCGCACATCCGGCCCTCGGCCGCGCAGTCGATACTGCATCTGCCCGCCGGGCTCCTGCAGTCGATCCGGACGCGCGTCTCGAATCCGCGCCGCGCCTGGCAGCGGTTCGTGGCCGTGCGCATTCCGGCCGCCGATGCCCTGGCTATGGAGCCGTTGATTCTGCCGGAGGCGATCACGCTGATTGACCGGCACTACAACTCGCTGATGCCCTACCGGCCGAACCGGCCCAATCTGTACGCGGTGCGGCACGGCTCGCACCTGACGCTGCGGTACGTGGACTTTGTAGCGAACCGGCTGGTGCTCAGGCCGCACAACATAGCCTTTCCGGTGGACTTGATCGAAGTGAATTCCGGCGAGCCGCCCAGCGAAATGATTGCAGGGCGCATTGCGCTTATTCTGAACGAGCCGTGAACCGCTCTATACCCCGTGCCCCAGGTCAGGATTGTCGAAGCGGGTGAACCTGGCAACCCAGTTTAGATAAACGGTGTCCGTGGGGCCGTTGCGCTGCTTGGCGAGAATGATCTCGGACTTGGCTTTGTCGGCCTCGCTCATATCCTCGTCGTGTTTGTAGTAGGAGTCGCGGTGGATGAAGGCGACGACGTCGGCGTCCTGCTCGATGGAGCCGGACTCGCGCAGGTCGCTGAGCAGGGGGCGATGGTCATCCTTGCGCTGCACGCCGGCGCGGGAGAGCTGCGACAGGGCCACGACCGGCACGTGCAGCTCCTTGGCCAGGGCTTTGAGGCCGCGGGAGATAGCCGAAACCTCCTGGGTGCGGTTTTCATAGTTCTTCTTGCCGGACGAAGGCACCGTGGCCGACATCAGTTGCAGGTAGTCCACCACGACCAGGTCGAGGCCGCCCGCGTTCTGCTTGAGCCGCCGGGCCTTGGCGCGCATTTCGGCCAGCGAGATGCCGGCCGTGTCGTCGATGAAGAGGCGCGACTCGACCAGTTGCCCGAGGGCATTGGTGAGCTTTTCATGGTCCTCGCGGCCGATGTGGCCTTTTTTAATATGTTCCTGGTCTACCCAGGCCTGAGAGGCGAGCATACGGCGCAAGAGCGACTCCTTGCTCATCTCCAGGCTGAAGATGGCCACGATGGCGTTGTGGTTAATGGCCGCGTTTTGGGCGATGTTGATGGCCAGGGCGGTTTTGCCCATCGAGGGACGGGCGGCGATGACGATCAGGTCGTCCTTCTGCAGGCCGCTGGTCAGGCGGTCGAGTTCAGTGTAATCAGTGGCCAGGCCGGTGACCTCGCGGCTCTGTTTATACAAATTGTCGATCGTCCCGAAGGAGTTCTGGACAATCTGGTCGAGCCTTTGAAAGCCCTGGGTGAGTCCCTTTTCGCTAACCTCCATCAGTTGCGATTCGGCGGCGTCGAGGACATCGAGGGCGGCTTCGCCCTGGTCGGCGGCGCGGGCGATGGCGGCCGAGCAGATGAGCATGAGCCTGCGCAGCAGGCTCTTGTCCTTGACGATGCGGATGTACTCTTCGATGACGGGGCGGCGCGGCAAACCCTCGGTGAGCGAGGCCAGGTAGGCGACGCCGCCAACGGATTCGATCTCTTTGAGGCGGGCCAGCTCATTGGCCAGGGTGACGATATCCACAGCGCGTTGGGCATTCATCAACTCGGTCATGCGCAGGAAGATGCGGCGGTGCGAGTCGAGGGAGAAATCGTCTTCGGCGAGTTTTTCGGCGGCCTCGGCGTGGGCGGCGTTGTCCAGCAGGATGGCGCCGAGGATGGTCTTCTCGGCGTCGACATTGGCCGGCAGTCCGGAGTCGACAGCGAGGTTGGGAAGGGTGGCCATGAATTTGAGTGTAGGCCGGTTGGGTGTGGGAAACCGCTTGTGAATTGCCGCGGCGTAATGTGGGAATCCGGGTTTGCGAGTGGCGCAGATGCGAAGGCCCTTCGGCGTCAAGCCAAAGGGCCTTCAATCAACAATGATTCATCCTATGCCATGACCGTCCGCGAGGGTTTGGAGCCCCACAGCCCGTAGTAGGCGATGAAGAGGTAGCAGAGGACGGGAAGTACGAAGGCGTGTTGAATGCCCACTTTGTCGGCCAGCGCGCCCAGCAGGTAGGGAATCACCGCTCCGCCGACGACCGCGGTCATAATAAGTCCCGAGCCCTTGCTGGTCATCGGTCCCAGGCCGGCGATGCCCAGCGTAAAGATGTTGGGGAACATGATGGAGTTGAAGAAGCCGCAAAGGACCAAAGTCCAGATGGCCACCTGGCCGCTGGTGACCATGGAGAGGGCGATGAGCGCGGCGGCGGCAAAACCGAAGATGCCCAGCAGCTTTCCAGACTTTACCTTGGTCAGAATCCAGGAGCCGAGCAGGCGGCCCACCAGTGCGCCGAACCAGTAGAGGGAGACAAGAATAGCGGCGATTTCCACGTTGGTCCAGGGGCCGAGCCAGCGGGTAACGAATACGCCGAATGAGCCAAGCGATTCAAAGAAAGAGGCTACCTTCGCGCTGTTCACTCCCTGGGTCAAAAAGTAGTTGACGGCAATCGAGGCCAGTCCCACTTCCACCCCCACGTAGAAGAAGATGCCCAGGGCTCCCAGCACCGTGTGCTTGTAGCCCCAGATGCTGCTGTTCGATTCCCCCTCGCTGTCTTTGCCGGTGCGGAACGACTCGGTCCGGGTAACCGCGGGCAGGTGCGAAAACGCCACGGCAAGGCCCAGGAGCAGCAGTCCGGCGGCAATAAAGATATAGGGTAAGCGCACCGTGTCGGCAACGCTGGCCTTAGTGGCCAGCTTGGCGGGGTCCGTGAGGATATAGGCGCCGGCAATCAACGGGGCGATGGTGCCTCCGATGGAGTTGAAGGCCTGCGCCAGAGTCAGGCGGACAGGCGCGCTGTGTTCGGGCCCGAGGATGGAAACATAGGGGTTCGCCGAGGTTTGCAGCGCGGTGACGCCTGCCCCCACCACAAAGACCGCGGTCAGGAAGAGCGGGAAACTGACCAGTTTCGCGGCGGGAACGAACAACAGGCAGCCAACCACCTGGATGAACAGCGAGACCACCATCGTCCGCTTGTAGCCGATGGTCTCAATCAGCTTGGAGGTTGGGGACGAAAAGACGAGGTAAGCCAGGAAGAACGCCGACTCGGCCAGCATGGCCCACGCATAGGGAAGATCGAAGATCTTCCGCAGGTGGGGCACCAGCGCCATGTTCAGGTTGGTGATGAACCCGAAGATGAAAAACAGCGCGGTGACCGTGATAAACGGGACAAGGTACCCGGGCGACGTCAGAACTGCCGATTGCCTGGATTGAACTGCCATAGGAGGTTGTTCTCCGTTTCCTCAAAAAATTCGCCCGGTTCGAGCATTTTCGCGCATCCCGGCCTTCCTGCTGCACTCAACACTATACGGAAAGCCCCGTGCAGGAAAAGAAACTTGTAGAAAGACTGTGCGGGATGCGTACCGGGAGGCTACCGTCCAAGGCCCGGATTGGACTATGCTCATCTCAAAGCAAGGGGGCATCAATGGCCAGTGGAACGTTGAGCGGCGCCAAGCTGAAGAAGGTTGTGGAGGCTTTGGAAGGCAACTGGAAGGCCGAGATGGAGGGCTACCACACCTACCAAACGATGGCCGACCGGGACACGGACCCGGTGCGCGCCCAGGTGCTGCGTCATCTGGCCGGCGCCGAGTGGGAGCACGCCGCACTGTGGCACGGCCGCATCATGGAGCTGGGCGGAGCCGAGCCGGTCTACCATGGCAAGCCCGGTGGCGAGGCCGACTCGCTGGCCAACCGCGCCGGCGGCGTGCGCATGGCACTGCGGCGGCTGGAGATCGAGGAAAGCCGCGCCATTGCCAGTTATGGCGAGCAACTGAAGTCGCTGGGCGACGAGGAATCCATCGCCATCCTCGAACACGTCATTGAAGACGAGAAGGACCACTATAAGGAGCTGGGGTCGCTGTTGCGCGGCCACTACCCCCTGCCCACCGGCGCGCACAAGATCGACGCCCAGGCGGTTCTGGATGAAATGCTGGCCAAGCGCGCCCAGGGCCGCAAGCAGCCGGGCAGTTGGATTGGCGACGCCATCTACGGCGTCAACGACGGCCTGGGGGCCATCTTCGGCATCGTCAGCGGCGTCAGCGGCGCCACCGCCGGCGACAGCAAGTACGTGCTGCTGGCCGGCCTCTCCGGCCTAATCGCCTCTGCCCTCTCGATGGGCTCCGGCGCGTATCTGGCCGCCAAAAGCGAACGCGAAATCTACCACGCTGAACTGGCCCGCGAACGCGAGGCCATCCAGATGAACGGTCCCGAGGCCCGCGAGCTGCTCTCGCTCTACTACCAGGTCAAGGGCCTGCCCGAAGAGGATGCGCAGCACATGGTGGAACACATCGCCAGCGACCCCGAGCAGTTGCTCCGCGCCCTGGCCGGCGAGCGTCTCGGCACCAGCGAAGAGGCGCTTGCCAATCCGATGGTCTCAGCCAGTTCCGGCGCTCTTTCTACCGCTGTCGGCGCGGCCATCCCCATCATTCCCTTCTTCTTCCTGACTGGAATCGAAGCGGTCATCGCCGCCGCCATCATCTCGCTCGCCGCCCACTTTGCCGTCGGCGCCGCTAAGTCGCTGATCACCGTCCGCAGTTGGTGGTCGTCGGGCCTGGAGATGACCGCAGTCGGTGCTCTCGAAGGCGCAGTCACCTACGGGATTGGTATTTTGCTGGGCAAGGGCGGGGTGTAGACAGTCGTTATTGAAACCGTAGGCCTTCCAAATTCTGTGGTGCTAAAGTGAGAGCCATGTGCAAATACATCTGGCTGGCACTACTTGCCATTGGAGTAATCGGCGGATACGCCACGTTAAGGTTTTGTCAGGTCGCTACTCAGGAAACGACACGAAGGGAGGTGTCGGACAAACTCCAGCAGGTCTTGACCTGGCTCCCGGCTGACACCGAAACGATTTCAGTGGCACGGGGTCCTTTTGCGCTTGAAGCTCCTCCTAGGCAAGACTGGACACCACAAACCTGGGATCCGAACCGCGTGGTCCCTGATTCGCAACTCGCACAGATGTTCGAGGATGTTCCGCTCTTGCTTTTCAACTTCAAGAACGGCTCTCTGTTCAAGCGTCTACAGGGCAAACGAGTTGTCCTGGCCATCGAGGGGTCTCGCCATTTCCGCGCCCCGACGGGCTTGGGAATGGGGCCGTTTGAGGGCTGCGCAGTAGCCGTGTTTGCGGACGACTTGGGTGATGACACGAGCGCTCTTATTCGCGAGACGCGCAAGGCTGCTTTGCGGGTAGAGGAAATCCAGGGTCTGCAAGTTTCAGTATTCCAGGAGAAGTCCGAAGAGAACGTTTGGACGACGTTTGTTGCCTTTCCAAACAAACATGTAGTGCTGGTTGCCAGTGACAGCGACTACCTCAGAGAGGTGCTCACCCGGTTGCAGAGCAGCAAGGGAAAACGCGCCTTACCCAACGACCTTCCAGAGTGGAATTATGTAGACACTGAGTCTCGGTTTTGGGGACTTCGACACTACGATCGGAACCAAGCCAAGACCGATCCCACCTCGCCCATCGGAGGGCGCCTGACCGGAAAAGAACCCGACGAAAAAGCGGTTGGTATCACGTTTGTTTTCGACCCAAGCCGAGGGAGGTCGGCCACGATCACGTACCTTTCTGGGGACAAGGGCCTCACCGGAAAGGCAAAAGAGCTTTTGGAGATGGGCAATGCCCCGGAGGCAAAGGGACTTAATATAGTGATTCGCGAAATTGCACCAGGAGTGTCGCAGGGAACTTATTCGCTTGAGCGAGTGGAGCCGACAGATACTTTCTTTTTTCTCCTCAGCTACCTGTTTGGGCACGCGATTTATCTCTAGTACGCAGACGAAGGTAACCGCTCAGAAGAGGCGCATGGTTCATCGAGTCAGCGGCTCGCTGCAACGAGCTAGCAGCTCCCGCGCCGCCTGCCGCCCCAGCCTTATGCAGTCGGGGATGCCGATGCCGTCGTAGGCGTTGCCGGCCAACTGCAATCCAGGCAGTGCGGCAACGCGTGCGGCGATGCGCTTCATGCGCTCCTGGTGGCCGACGGCGTACTGGGCCATGGCTCTTGGCCAGCGCGAAACCTGGGTGTGTTCCGGCACGGCCTCCTGCGGAAAAATCTTTTCGTCGAGAATTTCGGCGAGTTCGCGGCGCACGGTGGCCACCAACTCGGCGTCCGGCACGGCCATCAGCGCCTCGTTTTTCATCCCGCCCAAAAAAGCGCGCAGCACCGCTTTGCCCTGCGGCGTACGGCCCAGGAACTTGCGGTGGACAAAGGTGCAGGCCAGCATCGAGCGGCCTTCGACGACCGGAACCAGGAAACCGAATCCGTCCGGCAGGCGGCCCAGTTGGTCCTCGTCGTAGATCAAATTGACGGTGATCGACGAGGAGTAGGGAATCGCGCTCAGCTCTTCGGCCAGCACAGGGTCAACCGGGCTGAGCAGCGTGCCAGCGGCCCAGGCAGACGAGGCCATGATCACCGCATCGTAAATCTCCGTCGCGCCGCCAGCTTCAATTCTCCACCCGTCGGCAGTCTTCTCGATGCCGCTGACCGGCGTGGAGAGGCGGACGGAGGCTGGATCAAGCCGCGCGGCCAGCGCGTCGACCAACTGATTCATGCCGCCGCGCAATGCAGTGAAGATCGACCTCTGCGCACCAGGCGCACTGCCTTTCATACTCGCCGGACGCGCAGTCTTCTTGGCCGCGTCCTTGATCCGGGCGCGCATCTTGCGGTGCGCGGCCAACATGCCACGGGTCAGCGAGCCGTATTCTTCTTCGATCTCCATGAGGCGCGGTAGCACGGTGCGGGCGCTCAGTTGCGCGGCGTCACCGCCAAAGATGCCGCTCAACAACGGATCGGCAAGCCGGTCGACGACCTCGCGGCCAAAGTGGCGCTCGACGAGCGCGGCAACGGACTCGTCCTGGCCAGCAGGCCGCGGCGGGTGCAGCAGTTCGAGGCCCATGCGTATCTTGGTCGGCAGGCTGAAGAGGCGGGTCAGCGCGGTGGGAATCAGCTTGGTGGGCACCAGGAACATCAGCCCGTCGGGCAGCGGAACGAGCCGGTTGCGTACCAGAATGTAAGTTTTGCGGTCGGCGTCATTCGAGGGTGTCAGCTCGGCTCCGAGACCCAGTTCGCGGCAGAGCTCGGCCGCCGCCGGCTTCTCGGTCAGAAAGGAATCTGGCCCGCGTTCCAGCACCACGCCGTCGACGATCTCCGAAGACAAGGAACCGCCCAGCCTCTCCCGCGACTCAAAGAGCGTGTACTCGAGCTTTGCGCCCGCCTTGCGCGCCTGTTCCAATTCGTAGGCCGCCGCCAAGCCCGCGATTCCGCCGCCAATGATTGCCGTACGCATCAATTGCCTCAACCATTATTAAAGCAGTTCCCGTGCAGGTGCGTACGCACAGGGATGTAAGCTTCCAGATTTGTTGAGAATGCCCTTGTAGTTAGGATCATTTCCGGGTGTCTGCATCGCGTTTTACGAAAGCATCAACGGCGGTAATTATGTCAGGTGGCCCGTCCGGCGCAGCATCTGCTGGAAGCGGGCCTCTGAGCGGATGGAGCGAAAAGCCGGGTCGACCATCATCTTAAGCACCGCCGGTATTCGCAGATCGATGGC
>JBAVYF010000203.1:0-14819 GCA_049698655.1 Occallatibacter sp.
ACGCAACTCATCGATGCCCCACAGGTTGACCAGCTTGCGCTGCTCAAGGCGCCCCGCGCCGAGGGCGACCATCAGCTCGGTGCCTCCGGCCATGGGCGTCCACGCGCCCGGCTCTGCGGCCAACAGCGCCAGCACAGCGCTCAGCGAACCCGGCGCCACCAACTCGTACTCGGAGACATTCGATCTCATTTGCGCACCGCGTCTAACTCTGCTTGTTCCTCGGCGAGGATTGGCATCTGAATCGAGTGCCTCACGGCATCGATGATGCGCATGTAGCCGGTGCAGCGGCAGAGATTCCCGGCCATGCCTTCACGAATCTCATCGAGGTCCGGCTGCGGATTTTTCCTCAGCAGCGATTCCGCGGCCAGCATCATGCCCGGCGTGCAGATGCCGCACTGCGTTCCGCCCAGCTCGAGAAACGTGCGTTGAATATTTGCCAGCGCGCCGTTGGTCGCGAGTCCCTCGACCGTGAGCACTTCGCAGCCGTTGGCCTGCAGCGCCGGCACCAGGCAACTGTTCACCAGCACTCCATCCAGCAGCACGGAGCACGATCCGCATTCGCCTTCGCCACAGCCCTCTTTGACGCCGGTCAGCTCCAGATCCTCGCGCAGCACGTCCAGCAGCCGTTTCATCGGAGGCACAGATACGCAGCGCTCTGCGCCGTTCACCTTGAAGCGGATTTCAGCCACTGGAAACTTTGCCGCGTTCATTTCACGCTCCCTACGATTTCCATGGCGGCCAGCTCCGGCGTCTCTGCCATGCGCAGATAAATATCTTCCGGCAGCAGAGGAATGGAGGTAAAGTTTACGCCGGTCGCATCCTGAATCGCATTCAGAATCGCGGGCGCGGGACCATCATGCGGCAACTCGCCCAGGCCCTTGGCGCCGTATGGCCCATGCTCGCAGGGAATCTCCTCGAAGTAGACCTCGATGTTGGGCACGTCCACCGCCGTAGGCATAATGTAGTTGGTCATCTGGTTGTTGCTCATGCGCCCGTCTTTCCAGACGACCTTCTCGTAAAGCGCATAGCCAATGCCCTGAGCCACGCCGCCCTCAATCTGCCCGGCGGCCAGCACAGGATTCATCACCCGGCCGACCTCCTGCAACGCGTAAAAGTTGACCACCTCCGCCATGTAGGTGCGCGTGTCAACGGCAACCTCCGCCACATAGACAGCCCAGGCAAAGGCCGGATACGCCTCGCCCTTATACGCCACGTCATCCCAGAAGATGTCCTTCGGAGCCTGGTAGCGAGCCTCGCAACGCAGCTCGCCAAACCGCGCAGTGTAAGTCGCGCAGGCCGCACGAAACTCCTGCGGAGAAAAGTTTTCGCCGAGCAGATTCTTTTCTCGCAGAATGCCGGCAAGCGCAAGCGCCGCATCGTGAACCAGACGGCCCACAATCATCGTCGTGCGCGAGGCCACGGTGGGCCCGCTGTTGGGCACGCGATTCGTATCCGGCTGTGCTATGGAAACATCTTCATAAGACAGGCCAAGCGCCTCGGAGACAACCTGACTGAGCATAGTGTTCGTCCCCTGGCCAAACTCCGTGCTGGAAACCAGCACCGTGAGATGACCGGAGGCATCCGCCTCCAGGCCAACCAGCGAATTCAGATAGCGCTCGCCGGAACCGGTGAATCCCGCGCCATGCATAAAACTCGCAATGCCGATGCCGCGCTTGATTGCGCTCGATGTCGCATTCTCGCGGGCAAAACGGGCGCGCTTCGCGTTGTAGTCCGAAACCTTTAGCGCTCGATCCAGCATTCCCGGCAAATCAATCGGGTCACGCACCAACTGGCCCGTAGCCGTCGTCTTGCCCTGCTCAAGAAAATTCCGGCGGCGCACCTCTTCCGGAGAAATCCCGACAGCCTTCGCGATCTGGTCCATATGCCGTTCGATGCCGAAGATGGTCTGCGGCGAGCCGAATCCGCGAAATGCGCCATGCGGCGGAAGATTCGTCGCCCAGGCATGCGAGCGCACACGGATGTTCTCGCAGAAGTACGGGCCGGCGGAATGAATCGTAGCGCGCGAAAGCACCGTCGGCGTCACGGTGGCATACGCGCCGCCATCCAGGTCCACCTGTATATCCATGGCCAGAAGGCGCCCATCTCCATCCACCGCGGTGCGGTAACGGGTGCGTGACGGATGGCGCTTGGTGGTCGCCGCGAGATCTTCCTCGCGGTCGTAGATGATCTTGACGGGACGCCCGGCTTTTTTCGCCAGCAGGCCGGCATGCGCGGCAATCAGCGAGGGATAATCCTCCTTGCCGCCGAATGCGCCGCCCGTCTCCGCCTGGATAACGCGAACCTTTTCCGCGGGCAAATCAAAAACGCGCAGCAGCGCCCTGTGCACATAGTACGGGCATTGCATCGATCCCCGGATGGTGATGCCATCGGCCTCGGACCACTCCGCGATGACGCCGTTGTTTTCAATGTAGAGCTGCTCCTGCGCGCCGGTATGGTATTCGCCAGTGACAATGTGCGCCGCGCGCTGCCACGCGGAATCCACATCGCCCTTCTCCACCAGGAAGCGCTTGATGAGATTGTCCTCGCCCCACACAATCGTCTGCTGCCGCTCGCTCTCTTCGATGGTGAAGACGGCGGGCAGCGGATCGTAGTCGATCTCCACCGCGGCAACGGCTTCATGCAGCCGCGCCTTGTCGGGATGCGCCAGCAGCACCACCGGTTCCTCGGGATGATTCACTTGCGTATCGGCGAGCACCGGCTGGTCATGATCCACAATCAGCGGAATGCAATTTTCGCCCGGAATATCCTTCGCGGTGACAATCACGAACTCGTCCCACGCGATGCAGCCGCCGAAGCGAATCTCCTTGATCGTGCCGCGCGCTATGCTGCTGCGCACAGTGGCTCCATGCCACATGCCGGGCAGTACTATGTCGTCGATATAATGCGCGCCGCCCGTCACCTTGCCGAATCCTTCCTTGCGAAGGACCGGCGTGCCTACGATGCGGGTCGGTGTTGTGTCGCGCATGATGGGAGAACCTCGCTTGTGTGCCCCGGCAGCTTCGAGTATTGGGTCAGCATATCGTGAGCGTGGCAAAATGCAAGCAGTGATTATTTGCGAAGATCACTGCGTCCGGGCATTCACCTTCCGCCCGTTCGGTCGCTACCAAACTCAGACTGCAAAACGAAAGGCATCTCACGCATCAAGCGCGCCACTGCTCAACAACTCGTGGTAAAGATGATAATTGGCCCAGTCACACTTTTCAAGTCGCTGAATCTAAAGTCTATAGTTCTGACAATTCGCTCTCAGGCAGACACGGAGGCCTCCTCTGCCGCAAATGATGTTGCTGGGACAGGGTTGGCGGCAACGCACCCACCCTTGCCGCAAAAACAAGAACGCGGCAAGGAGGGGCATCAGGCTGTCGAGACAAGGGATATTGGTGCGGCGGCGGATTCTTGCTGCTCAGGGATTGTGGTAGACTCGCAGCCAAATGAAAGTCCGACTTTTTACCACTCTTTTCATCCTCTGTGCCACACAGCTTCCAGCCCAGGTTTCTGCCACTGCATCGGAGACCTCGGCGTCTGCCCCGGGTCGCGTCGCCCAGACACACACGAGCGATATCGGCTTCAGCTATAGCCTTCCGTTGGACTGGGAGGTTGTGGACACCAAGCCGATCATCCCGGTGGTGAAGCAGCAGCAGATCGAGACGGCAGGCAGCGAAGGCGAAAAGAAGGGCATTGCCTGCACGCAGGTTGATCTGATGGCGCGATACGGAAGCCCTGCCTCCGTGATCGTGGTTTTGGTCATGCCCCATAACTGCTTTGAAAAACCACTTACCGACAAGGACCTTTCGGAATTAGCTACGGGCGTATCTATTGGTCTGAAGAAGAAATTCGAGATCGCTGATCCGGTTTACGGCGCTTATAAACTGGGCAGCCATAGTTTTTGGATCGAACGCGCTTCCGGTACCTTGATCGACCACCCCGAGATCAAACGCACAGTCGAGACGGTATGCAGTGTGCTCAAGAAGGGTGTTGTCTGCTGGATGACCATGGCGGTCGACCAGGAGAGCCTCCAAACCTTCGAGCACGGCGCGGTCACACTGGACGGCTATACAGCTGCGGCGCTGGTTCCGGCCGACGCACTTAAACAGAATCCATGATTACGACACGGATGTTCTTTGAAGGGCGCGGGCTTTAGCCCTGCAGGGAAAGCATTTTTTACAAACTTGCATTCCCTCTGCAGCTAAAGCCGGCTTCGTATTGGCGCTCTTGCGACGCGGATGAATCCGCGCCCTTTCAAAGCCTTACTGCCTGTTTTAGACCTTGATGGTCTCTTCGCCCTTGTGCCAGCCGCAGGGAGTGAGTCCGCCGTTCTGCAGGGCGTCGAGGACGCGCAGAACCTCTTGCGGGTCGCGGCCTACCGACAAATCCGTCACATAGACGAAGCGGATGGTGTTCTCCGGGTCCACGATGAAGGTGGCGCGCTGCGCAACGCCGGCTTTGAGGTCCAGAATGCCCAGCGCCGCGGAGAGTTCGCGCTTGATGTCGGAGAGCATGGGGAAGGGCAGGTTCTTCAGCGAGGGCTGCTCATTGCGCCACGCCCAGTGTACGAACTCCGAGTCGATGCTGCCGCCGAGAACCTGCGCATTGCGTGCGGCGAACTCCGGGTTCAGCGCGCCGAAGGCGGCAATCTCGGTGGGACAGACAAAGGTGAAGTCCTTGGGCCAGAAGAAGTAGACCTTCCACTTGCCTCCAAAGCTCTTGTCGGTGATGGGGTGAAAGGCCTTCTTGAGGTCAAGATCGACCACGGCGGTGAGTTCAAAGGCGGGGAAATTTTCTCCAACGGTCAGCATAAAGACTCCTTACGTGTTGATGGGTTGATGGTGTGTGCGTGCATATGCCGCTGCCGGCGAAACGAGCAGGAGGCGGCAGGGAATCCGAGGGGGCGGCAGACCGAGCTAGCGCACAGGACTTGTCTCTCATGAGATGACCGAGCGCGACGAAACGATTCTGCGGGCGGGCAGGATGAGTTGCTCAGTTGGGCCGGTTGCCGGAGGCGGAGCGGCGGCGGAATCGCTCATCGACCGGCTGGCGGTCCTTGAAGCCGGAGTCGGTGCGGTGCCAGTGCTCGATGGCCGGCTCGCCCAGGCGCCAGCAGAGCAGCACCACCTGGTCGTCGAGGCGGCAGGGAAAGTCGAGCAAGCCGGCATCGAGGTCCTTCACCTGGACACCAATGGAGTCGATCTCGGCGATGCTCTCGCGGACGCACTGCACGTGGGACTCCATCTCCGCGCGCAGGCCGGCCACCTTGCCTGCGTCCACCCTCATGCCGCCGGAGATGTAGATGCGGCGGGCCAGCTCGGAGAGGCCGGACTCGACCTGTTCGGCCGACCGCTTGCCTTCGATGGCGCGCTTCAGCAGCGACTCCATGACCGGGAGCAGAGATTGCGCTTCGTCGAGAGTGAAGGTCTTCATGGGGAAACACCCTTGGAATATAGGATACGACAGAACAGCGAACAGGGAATAGGGACTATGCGCCTGGTGATGGTTTTAGCCTTTGTCTCCCGGAAGAGCGAGTGAGCGTTCTCTTGAGTTGAGCAACGGCGCGGAGCTTCAAATTTGGATGGCCGCCTCGCGGCTGTCGTCCACGTTCCTCCCGAATGATGGGCAATAAGGATATTTGCCCGCCAGGGCGCGCGTTGCGTCGAAAGTCATAATTTGCTGTGCAGAAGGATTATTCATGATCACCAGCGGGGCAAAACAAGGTCTGCCGATCAACGGCAAACTTCAGAATTTGTGGCATAGAGTTTGGATTTTGCGGCATAATCTTGTGCTGGGGATGGTCTATACTTGGAGGCCTCCTCTGTAGAACCGTCTAAGGCGTGTGTGGGTGTATGACTGAGGGAGAACTACATGGCTATTCGATGGTTGCAAATTGCTTTCTTTCTAATACTTCTGGTTGCTTCGCCATTGTTTGCCAGCGGCCCAACCGGCACCATCACCGGCACAGTCAAGGATCCCTCCGGCGCCGTCGTGCCAAAGGCGCGGGTGGTAGTGAGCAACGAGGAGACCAACGCCACCCGCAATGCGGTGACCAATGAAGACGGCGACTTCACCGTCGCGCTTCTGCCCCCGGGCCGCTATCGCGTCGCAGTCGAGATCGCCGGCTTCCGCAGGAGCGTCTTCCGTGGCGTCATTGTGGATGTGGATCAAACAGTGCGCGTTGATTTTGCACTTCGGGTTGGCGCAATCACCGAGGAGGTGCGCGTCACAGAGACTCCTCCTATTGTGCAAACCGACACCTCGACGCTTGGTCAGGTGGTAAATGAACGCCTCGTCCAGGATCTGCCTCTCAACCAGCGCAACTTCCTGTCCTTTGCCTTGCTTGCGCCGGGCGGACAGTTGCCGACCCAGGGCTCCGAGAACTCCACGCAGGGCGGCTCCATCAATGTCAACGGCGCCCGCGACCAGTCCAACAACTTCATGCTCGACGGCGTCGACAACAACGATCCCTACCTCAATCAGTACGTCGCGCTGCCCTCCATCGACGCCATTCAGGAGTTCAAGGTGCAGTCGGGCGATTACTCGGCCGAGTTCGGCCACGCCAGCGGCGCCCAGGTCAACATGGTGCTCAGGAGCGGTACTAACGCCTTCCATGGCGGCCTCTTCGAGTTCCTGCGCAACCGGACGATGGACGCCAAGAACTACTACGATCTCCCCGACTGTACCGCCAGCCTGGTGGAATCCGGTACCGCTTGCGCTTCCATTCCGCGTTTCGACCGTAACCAGTTTGGCGGCACGCTCGGCGGGCCCCTGCGCAAGGACAAGACCTTCTTCTTCTTCTCCGACGAGCAGCTCCGCCTGCGCCAGGCGAATACGCGCGAAGCAACCATTCCCTCTCAGACGCAATGGCAGGCGGCCGAAGCATTGGCGGGAATAATTACCACCTATATTCCCTGTCCGGCGGCTACTGGTCCCTGCGTGAACGGCCTGGCCAGCGGCCAGAGTGTGCAGAATCTTTACCCCGCCGCCAATGTCGGCTCTGATTTAACTGCATCCAACACCTATCTTTCCGCTCCCGTCATCGACGAATCGCTCAACCTGATCACCGCCAAGGTGGATGAGCAGGCCAACCCTAACGATCGCATCTCCATGCACTACTCTCTGACGGACGAAAACCGCTTCGATCCCTTCGATCCGGTCAATTCCTTCACCTCTCTGCCCGGATACGGCAGCTACACTTCCGTCTTCGGTCAGAACGCGGGCGTCGACTGGACCCGCGTCTTCCGCTCCAGTCTGGTCAACGAGTTCCGCCTCGGCTTTACGCGCATGGGCGCCACCTTCCTCCAGCAAAACCATGGGGTTAACATCGAATCCCAGCTCGGTTTTCCTGACGCTCTCACCAATCCCATCGATCTGGGTGCGCCCAATATCAACCTGAGCGCTAATCTGACTTCCCAGCAGTGCGGTAACCCGAATGGCTGCTCCATCAGCTTCAACGGCATCGGCGCGCCCATTCAGTATCCTGAGAACCGCCGCGACAACACCTACCAGATCTCCGACAACCTGGCCTGGACGGCAGGCCAGAACCAGTTCAACATCGGAGCCGATCTGCGTCGCGTCCAGCTCGGCAACTACATTGACTACGAGGCCCGCGGCGACTGGTTCTTCGAGTCACAGACCATGTACGGTATTGTGAACTCTTTCGGTCTACCCCCCTGTAATGGCGATTCCCTCTATCCCGGCGGTCCCAACATTGACGCCGGCGCCTGTGTCCTTGCCCAGTTGCTCCTCGGCGTTCCCGATTATGCGATTGCTCCCAGCGGAACCACCAACAGCGACCTCTTGAGCCACGGCGTCAGCGCCTACGTGCAGGACGACATCCACGTCGTCCCGCGCTTCCTGCTCAATGTCGGCCTGCGCTACGAATTCAACAGCCCTCCGGTCGAAGCGCACAACCAATTCAGCGTTCCCGTGCTCACACCGTGCCCGGAAACCTCTTGCATTCCTTATCCATACCCCAATTACACGGTCACTGCGACATATACGCGGGCCGGGACTGACGGAATCCCCCGCGCCACCTACTACTCAACTCGCCGCGACATTGCTCCCCGCATCGGCTTCGCCTGGCGGCCCATGAAGTCCGAGCGCTGGGTGGTCCGCTCCGCATACGGCATCTTCTACGATGAGGCCATTGGCCAGATCAATGTCTTCCCCCGCGCCAACCCGCCTTTCTACGATGTGGCCTACCATCCTCAAACAGGAAACTGCTTGGATGGTCTCGCTTATTCCCTCTGCCCCATCCAGGACATTCTCAACCAGCCGGGTTCTACCTCCCAGAGCGAAATGATCGATCCCCACTTCCGTGACGGCTACATGCAGCAGTGGAATGTTGACCTGCAATATGAACTTATGCCGAACTGGATGATCGACCTGGCCTATGTGGGCTCCAAGGGCACTCACCTGACCACCTTCATTGATCGCAATCAGCAGAATCCAGTTACCGGTTATCCTTTCTCCCAGTTCTCCTCTATCTTCTACATCGAATCTGCCTCCGCCAGCTCCTACCACTCCATGCAGTTCCGCACCGAGCGCCGCGTCACCCGCGGCCTGGCCTTCCTGGGCGCCTACACCTGGTCCCGCTCCATCGACGATCTCTCCAACATCTTTGGCGGCAGCGTGGGCTCGGGCCAGCCGCAGGACTCACAGAACCTCCGGGGTGATAACGGCCCATCGGACTTCAACGCCACCCATCGCGTCTCATTCAGCGCGGTCTACAACCTGCCCTTCGACCGTTTCATGGCGAACGGCTCGGCCTGGAGCAAGGCTCTGCTCGGTAACTGGCAGTCCGGCGGCATCTTCTCCGCGCAGTCGGGATCGCCCTTTACCGTCGTACTGGCGGGCGCGCCTTCTGCCGCTGCCGCTGCCTTTGGCAACCCGGAGCGGCCCAATCTGGTCGGCGATCCCAACAAGCCCGGACCGGTGGCCGCCAATCCCACTTGCGTGGCTCCCACGCAGATCCGCACAACGCAGAACTGGTTCAACCAGTGCGCCTTCAAAGCGCCGGATCAGAATCAATTCACTGATGCTATAGGGAATATCATTTCCGTTTATAAGTTTGGCAGCGAGGGTCGCAATGCTCTCATTGGACCTACCTTTGCCGATCTCGATTTCTCGCTTTCCAAGAGCTTCCCGCTTCACGCCGATAGTCATCGCCTGCTGCTTCGCAGCGAGTTCTTCAATTTACTCAACCACCCCAACTTCGACACTCCGTATCACGTGTTTAATTTGACCACCTGCGGGCCGAGTAATACCCAATCCTGCCCGGCAGAAAATTTTGGCGCCATTCTCTCGGAGAATTCCTATGGCAATAAACCGCCTCGGCAGATTCAGGTGAGCGTCAAATATATCTTCTGAGGTCAAACGGAAGCGGGATTCAGCAAGACTACTACTCGCCTTTCCTGGCGCGCACGGCGGCGGCTAGCTCCTTGAGCAGCGCGTGGGTCTCTTTCCAGTCGATGCAGGCGTCAGTGATGCTCTGGCCGTAGACGAGGGGCTGGCTGGGGATGAGTTTCTGTGCGCCGGCCACCAGATTGCTCTCGATCATCACGCCGATGATGTTCTGGTTTCCAGCGGTGATCTGGCCGGCTACATCGTGGCAGACGATGGCCTGTCGGCGGTAGTCCTTGTTGCTGTTGGCGTGACTGAAATCGATCATGATGCGCGGCTGAAGTCCGGCTTTTTCCATCTTTGCCGCAGTCTCGGCGACGCTCTCGGCTGTGTAGTTCACCGTTCCTCTGCCGCCGCGCAGGATGATGTGGCAATCCGAATTTCCGGTGGTCAGGAGGATGGCCGACTGGCCGTGCTTGGTGTGGCCGAGAAAGGCGTGCGAGTGGGCCGCGGAGAGAACGGCGTCGATGGCGATTTGCACATTGCCGGAGGTGCCGTTCTTGAAGCCCACCGGGCAGGAGACGCCGCTGACCAGTTGGCGGTGGACCTGGCTCTCCGTGGTGCGCGCTCCGATGGCTCCCCAACTGACCAGCCCGGCGATGTACTGCGGCGAAATCATGTCCAGGAATTCGGTTCCGGTGGGCACGCCCATCTCGGCCAGGTCCAGCAGCAGGTTCCGGGCCAGGCGCAGGCCGTCATTGATCTTGTAGGAGTGATCGAGAAAGGGGTCGTTGATGAGCCCCTTCCATCCGATGGTGGTGCGGGGCTTCTCGAAGTAGACGCGCATGACGATGCGCAGGTCGGCGGAAAACTCATTAATCGCGCCTTTGAGCAGAGCCGCATACTCGCGGGCGGCTTTGGGGTCGTGAATGGAGCAGGGGCCGACGAGGGTGAGCAGCCGCGAGTCGCGCCCGTTCAGGATGGCGGAGATTTCGTTGCGCGTGTCGAAGATGGTCGCAGAGGCGGCTTCGGTGATGGGACGTTCTTCCTCAAGGAATACCGGGGGAAGGACAACTTTGGTCCATTGGATGCGGAGATCTTCAGTGGTGTGGAACATGGCGGGATTCCTTGTTATGAATCTAACAGCCGGGGAGGGGAAAAGCTGAGGCGAGGCAGGCAGAGGCTGGGCTGCAAGCGAATTCCCGGCGGTCTGCGTCTACAACCATAATGGGACTGAGGCGTGCGTGTGCGCGGCGGGCAGCGAGACAGGATGCTCTCTCAGGCGGTACCCTGAGAGCGGGTTGATGAAGACGGCGCAGCCTGAAAACGGTGCAAGAGGAGCGGCAATGAGGATGGGAAAGTGGGCATGGTTGTTGCTGGCGGCGGCGCCGCTCGTGGCAGGTTGCGGAAATTTCTGGCAGGCGCCCAGCAGCGGCAGCGGCTCCTGCACCTCGAACTGCACAACCGCGACCAGCGGCAATTTCTATATCCTGAACGGGGGAACGACGCCCCAGATTGCCGGCGAATCGATCGTCACCGGCACTCTGACCAAGCTCTCGGGCAGCCCCTGGACAGTGGCAAGCGCACCCTATGCCATGGCCATCGCGCCTAACGGCAATTTTCTGTGTGTGAGCACCACCTCCGGCGTCTTCGCGTACCCCATCACCAGCGGCCAGTTGGGGACCGCCGTGCTGGTTTCCTCGGATCAGGCCTATGCCATCCAGGTGGACTCGACCAATTCTTGGTTGGTGGAGGCCATTCCAGCCACCGGCGGGGTGACGATTGGCGCTGTTCCTATCAGTTCCTCCACCGGAGCGAACAACGGCAGTGAGCTGACGGCGTCTTTTGCCGTCACCAACGCCGCCGTGCAGACAAACAGGATGGCCATCTCGTCGGACAACAGCTACATTTTTGTCGCGCTGGGCACAGGCGGCACGATTGTGGTTCCATTCAGTTCGAGTTCGCCCCTTCCGTCCGGAATCACAGCCAAAACGATTGCGGTGGTGAATTCCAGCGGCTCTGCTCTTTCGGTGGCCGTGGACCCCAGCCTCCGGCTGTTCTATATCGGCGAAACCCTGGCCAACTCCGCCGGCACCTCCGGCGGGCTGCGCGCCTTTACCTACGCCTCTTTGAGCGCTTCTTCGCTCGTTCAGGCCACCGGCTCTCCCATCGCCAGCGGCGGATTGGCGCCCAACTTCATCCTGCCCGTTACCACCCCCAGTTATGTCTATGTTGCCAACGGGGCCGGCGCCAGCTCTGCTGGCAACGTGGCCGGATTTGCGGTGACGGGGAGCAGTTCCCCCTATTCGTTGGCGGCGGGGAACACCACCGCGGCGGGCGTTCAGCCGCTTGGCCTGGCCGAGGACTCGACCAGCACCTTCGTGTTTGCCGTGGGTTCGCTCGGCAGCCCCTACTTCGACGCCTACACCTTCGACACCACCACCACCGGCCAGTTGGACTCGCAGATCACTTCTACCACTGCGGCCAGTTCCATTGCCATTGTCGCGACGCCGTAAAGGCAGGGACTACGGCCTGTTAATACTATTCAGGCGGATGGCGCTTTACGCGGTCATTTGTGGCCGGCGTAGCCGGCCAGGCGGGCAACCTTGTCCAGTACACCTGTGACGTGCAGAACCGCCCAGCACGGTCGTCGATTACCGTCTTCCCCACCGCAGGTGGTTTGCAGATAATTACCCTCCATCGGCGCACACTGGCAAATAGGAGACTCTTGGGTGTCTCCTTTTTTACCTGAGGAAGCGAGGGGTACCCCCCTCCCCCCCCAATTTACTGTGAAACTGTGAATTCCGGTCACGTCAACCAACCCGCTATGATGTCAGCAGCGCAAGATTCGCGGCGCGAACCAGAAATGCCCCCAAGCATCTTCATCTCGGCAGGCGAGGCCAGCGGCGAACACTACGGCGCACTGGTCGTCGCCGCGCTCAAAAAGCAACTTGCCGCAGCGGGGCAAACGGCCAGCTTCTTCGGCATGGGCGGCGAGCGCATGGCTGCCGCCGGAGTGGAGTGTATCGTCCGCTCCGAAGAGATGGCCGTGATGGGGCTGACCGAGATCGTCCGCCACCTGCCCCGCATCTGGCGCGAGTTCCGCCGCCTCAAACAATCCGTCCGCGCGCGCCGGCCCAGCGTCGCTGTGCTCATCGACTTCCCCGAAATCCACTTCCGGCTGGCCAAAGAGCTGCACCGGCTGGGGATTCCGGTCGTCTACTTCGTCAGCCCGCAGTTGTGGGCCTGGAAGAAGAAGCGCATCCGGCTGGTGCGGAAGTACATCGACCGGATGCTGGTGATCTTTCCCTTCGAGGAGCCGTTCTATCGCGAACGCGACGTCCAGGCCGAGTTTGTGGGCCATCCGCTGGCAGAGCTGCCGCTGCCCGATGCCAGCCGCGAGTACTTCGCCATGTGCAACTATCTGCAAAGGGACCGCACCTGGATCGCGCTGCTTCCCGGCAGCCGCGCCAAAGAGATCCAGGACAACCTGCCCACCATGCTCGCCGCCGCCCGCCTGATGGCCGAACGCCAACCCTGCAACTTCATGCTGCCCTTCGCGCCTACGCTCACCCCGGACGGCCGCCGCATGGCTTTTGACCTCGTCCGCAAACACGCCCTCGGCCTCGATCTCCGCTGCACTCCCGACGCCCGCGAAGCCCTCTTTTACGCCCGCGCTTCAATCGTCGCCAGCGGCACCGCTACCGTCGAGGCCGCCCTCATCGGCAATCCCTTTGTCGTTGTTTACCGGGTCTCGGCGCTGACTTACGCTATTGCCAAACGGATGGTGAAGGTGCCTCACGTGGCCATGGCCAACCTGATCGCCGGTAAGCGCGTCGTGCCGGAGCTGATTCAGAGCGAGTTTACGGCGACGAATATTGTTCGCGAACTGGAACCACTGCTGCTCGACGGCCCGCCGCGCCAGTCCATGATGGAGGAGTTGGCGCGGATTCGCGGTTTGCTGAACACACGGCCGGCGGACGGTGGTGCCATCGACCGTGTGGCTGCGATTACGCTGGAAACGATCGGTTTGGCCGGTTGAGGTTCCCAGTCTCCCAGGCGTCCAAA
Organism: Occallatibacter sp.; assembly: GCA_049698655.1. Classification (GTDB taxonomy): domain Bacteria; phylum Acidobacteriota; class Terriglobia; order Terriglobales; family Acidobacteriaceae; genus Telmatobacter. Next base: position 13,420 of record JBAVYF010000203.1, read on the forward strand.
CGGTTTGAATTTGAAGCGAGATGCAATGCCACTAGCTGCGATAAGGTCTGCGATGCGTATACGAATGAGAATGTTGCCGTGGGGCTGCGCTCTGGTCTGCGCTCTGATGATTGCGCCGCTCGCCGCCCAGCAGCCCGCGCTGGCAGTTACCGGCTACGTCATTGATGCCGAGATCGACCCGGCCACGCACCATCTGGCTACCAGGGTCGTGGTCAGTTTTACCGCGCCGGAAAGCGCCGATCCCAAGACCATCGAACCGGTCAGCTTCAGCCTTCACCCGGCGTTGAAGGTGAGCAAAATCTCCGATGAAAGCGGCAACGTGCTCGCCAGCGAGCGCTCGGCGGACGGGAGCATCCGCATCACCCCAGCCACGCCCTTCACCAAAGGCCAGGTCTCGCGCTGGACCTTCGAGTATGAGGGCACGATCACCGGCAACGAGGATGGCCCGGTTCAGGGTCTCAAACTGGCCGCGATCCAGGAACCCATCACCTACCTGCTTTACCCGGCGCGCTGGTTTCCCGTGCCCGGCGACTTGTCTGGCTACCTGACCAACCGTTTCACCGCCGAGATGCACATCCGCGTTCCCCAGGGGATGCGGGCCTTCGCCAGTGGCAGCCTGGGAGAGCCGAAGCCCGTCACGCTGGCCAACGGCAAGCCCGGCGACCAGTACGATTTCAGCTGGACGAAGCCCGGCTTTCCCGGCACGGTGATTGCCGGTCGCTACATCGAGCCGGTTTCGGCCGGTCCCGGCAACGTGAAGGTCTACCTGACAGCGAGCCACCAGCAGTCGGCGAACGACCTGGCGCAGACGGCGGCAAAAGAGTTCGACTTCTTCACTGGCAGCTTTGGCGCGCCCGAGTCCAGCCATCTCAATGTGGTCGAGATGCCGGACGACTCCCTGCCTGCCGTCTGGGCGCCGGAGCTGGCGGCGATTCCAGGTTCGCGCGTCGGCGACAAGTCCGGCGTGCGCCTGCTGGCTAACACCATCGCGCGCCAGTGGTGGGGCTCTGAGGTAAGCCCGCGCACCCTCGACGACGCGTGGATCACCAACGGCATGGCCCGCTACAGCGAGCTGATGTATGTCGAGGACCAGAGCGGCAGCAACGCCCTGAAGACGGCTATTCTTGACGTCTCAGCCGGAGCGCTGGCCTACGACACCATTCCCCTCTCCAGCGCCGCCCGCCTCAGCCCCTTTTCGCCCGAGTTCCAGTCGATGACCATGGAAAAGGGCGCCATGATCTTCCACATGCTGCGCTGGGAGATCGGCGACAAGGCCTTCCTGGATACGCTCAAGGGCGCTCTGAGCCAGTACGCCGACGCGCCCATCCGCTCCTCGGAGTTGGAAAAGGTGGCCGAGGCCGGGAGCCGGCAGCCGCTGACCGCCTTCTTCGCGTTATGGG
>JBAVYF010000204.1:0-11635 GCA_049698655.1 Occallatibacter sp.
TGGCGGCCTGCGGCGAGGGCGACCTGCTGCGGACCCAATTGTCTATCCTGCGCAGGCTGGCAAGGTTCACGCCGGGCGATGCGGTGGGATTGAGCCGCATCGCGGCCCGGCATTGTATCCAGGCCGAGCGGTATCCGCTGTAGCACTCGGCGAGTTGATGAAGGCGGATTTACTCCACCGTCAGATTTTGGAGAAAGAAGTCCAGGTCTTTCATTGCTGGCTCTTCAATGGAGGCTGCCGTGTCCAGCAGGACAAGGTAGTAAAGCTTGCCGGGAATGCGCTGCTGGATCTGGTTGGGGTGGTATACCTTTGCGCCTTCTCCCCCATCCGACTTGGGTATTTCCCGAGGAGTCTCAAAGATCAACCCTGGGAACTCCGGCTGATCCCGCTCAAAGACAACGATCCGGCCATGCCCATCCCCGTCCTGTTTATACATTCCAGGCTGCACACCTTTCAGCGCGATGCATGTGGCAGCGGGACAGCGGGCGGGCGTGAACGGCTCAAAAGTTCCATCTTTTAAAAATTTCTTGGAATACTCTTGCAGCGTTTCATTTTCCTTGGGTTGCTGGACAAGTAGAAGGACGTTGGGGGTCCGTTCAGAAACAGTGGCCTTGTAGGGGCCAGTTCTGAAGTTGGCTACGCAGGAGCCGTTTGTGACCTCCAGACGACTGATGCTCCAGTCGCGGCGCGCGCGGAGGCGCACTCCGCACGTGGTGCTCGTGAACTCCGGATCGTCGCCATTCTTCTCTGCTTGCCACACGTCCTTGGGTTGATACTCCTTCTTTGGATCGAAGGCAATGTAGCGGTTGCGCGTTGCATTAGCTATTACGGTACGCGCCTCCAAACTGGGCGCATGTAACTTCTCTGAGTGGTCGAGGGCACGTAGAAAGTGTGCCGGCATGTTGGCAATCGTGGCGCACTCCATGTAATCGTCCCAGAAGGCGGCCGGCAGTTGATCCCAAGCGTGGCTGCTCTCGATGCTCAACATCTCTTCCGCTCCGGCCTTGGACTGGCTGGTCTGGCAGAGTAGAGTAGCGCGAAACCAGGGAGCGCGTACATCGGACGGGGCCAGCTTCTGGGCCTGGCCCAACACGTTGAGCGCCGTATCATGACTGGCGGGAACGTCGAGGTTGTAGGCGAAGCGCGCTACCAGGCCGGTCAGCATCAGCAGTTCGGCGTTGTCGGGGTGACTCTTCAGCGCGAGGTTGAGAATGTCCAGGTCTTTGCCGAGGCGCGCAGCCACGTCCTCTTTGGCAATCGAATACTTCCAGTCAGGGGTATAGGAGTAGCAGTACGGCTCAAGCTGGCGGACGTCGTCGAGCGCGGCCAGGACAGCCGTCTCCTGGGGAAGCCGGTCGGCATGAATGGCTTCCACTTCTGAAAGAGCAAACGCAGCCAAGGGGAAAAGAAGAGACAAGAAAAGAAGAGCGGTAATCTTGCGCACGTTACCCTCACGATCCGAAACCTGAGAACCAGTGTAGCCAACTTCGCTGGATAGCGCCTAGTGTTTAGACCACATGAATTGGTAATCAATCATGGACAAGCGCGGACGAGGATGCCCGCGCTACAGCCGGCCAGGAGGCCGGCGCTACATTAGGCGCTATATTCCAGCAATTACGAAATTACGCGGTCACGGTACTAATTCGGCGCGCCGGTGGTCTCCGCGGCGGCGAAGGTACATTCGCGGCACTGGCAGGCGCGGCGGAGATACTCCCATGAGTAGATGCCAGTGGTATGGCCGTCGAGCCAGTTGAACTGGATGGCGTAGCGGCCGACAGGTTGAACGCTGGCAGGTTTGGCGGGCGGGGTGTACATGGGCAGAACGGCGGTTGGCTTGGGTTTGGGCTGGCCGGGCTTGCGGCCTTGCTGCTTGCGTTCCTCTACGCAGGTGGCGCAGGGGCAGGCCTCGCGCAGCCAGGCAAAGCTCCAGGCGCTGCGGTGCCCATCGGCCCAATCGATCTCCATGCCCTTGCCCTCGGTGACGAGCACCCGGACCTTCTCCGGAGTGACGCTGATGCGGGGCAGTGGACGCTCGGCCTCGCTCTCCTGATTCTTGGGGGCAATGCGGATGCCTTCGTGGCTCATAGCTCTATTTTAGGGGTCAGGGGTCAGGGGTCAGGGGTCAGGGGTCAGGCGCAGGCACGCTTAGTGGATAACCGTCTTCCCCTGTTCTGTGATTGTTGTTCTCTGATGCAGGAGAACTTGCGACTGACTGTGGTATTACTGACCCCTGATCTCTGATCTCTGACCCCTGTTTACTGCCGCCAGAAGAACCATGCGGCCATGAAGAGGCCGATAAAAATGACCAGCCCGCGGAGCACGGGCTGCGGGATGCGGCGGGCGAAGCGGGCCGAAGAATAGCCACCGATGGCGCAAACAACCATCGCCACCAGGCAGTAGGGCCAAACAACTTTGCTGCTTACGGCGAAGATGACCACGGCGATGCCGTTGGCCAGCGTGGTGGAGACCACCTTGAGGGCGTTGATCTCGTGCAGGTCCCGGTAACCGAAGAGCGAGAGCACAGTGATAAGCAAAAAGCCCGCGCCGGCGCCGAAGTAACCTATATAAAAACAGACCAACATGGTCGCCAGAAAGACCGGCAGGCGGCGCGGCGGGTGGGTTGCGACGGCGATGGCGCCCTTGCGCCGGGCAAGCCATCGGGAGACCGGACCGGTGAAGGCGAAGATCGAAGCGGACATCAGCAAAAGCCAGGGAACCAGATGCAGAAAGGTCATCTGCGGCGTGTTGAGCAGCACCAGGGCGCCGGCCGTTCCGCCGACGAGACCGGCTACGCCCATGGGCAAGGCAAGACGTAGGTTCTTGCGGATATCGTCGCGATAGGCCGCAATCGAAGTGAGCTGGCCGGGCCACAGAGCCACCGTGTTGGTGGCGTTGGCCTGCACCGGCAGAATCTTCATGCTCAGCATTGCCGGAAAGGAGAGAAACGAGCCGCCGCCCGCAACGGCATTCAGCACACCGGCCAGAAACGACGCCGCGGTAAACCAAAGCCAGTGCCAGTCGATAAAGTGGGGAAGGCCGGAGAGGTGCGTCATCTGGCTTCCATTGTAAAAGGCTACATTCGTGTAACCCTGGCAAACTGGCAATCGTCTATTCTCTAATGGTCAGCACGGTGTTGTAACAGAAAGGGCGGCCGGATCGCGTATTCGCACACTTCATGATAAACACCACTGACAACGCGCTCAGAATCCAGTATCCTTGCGCCAGGAGGTACGATCACGATGAGCACAAAATTGCATAGTACGTACCTTGGACCTTGGCTGGGTATATTGCTCCTGGGTACTCTGATTTTCGCCAACGGTTGCGGTTCAACTACCTTTCACCCGCCCGTCCTGCATGTCTACGTCACCCATGGCAATAACGTCAGCGTCTTCGCTGTTCCCTCCAGCTCCAGTGGCAATGTCAATGTCGCCCCCACCGCCAGCCTTACCGGCGCAGCCACGGGTCTCAGTGATCCCCATCGCATGGCGTTTGACTTCAGTGGCAACACCTACATCACCAACTTCGGTGGCAATAGCGTGACGGTCTATGCTCCCGGATCTACAGGCAATACCGCGCCTATCGCCACCATCAGCGGCGCAAATACCGGACTCGACGGGCCCAGCGGCATCGCGCTCGATTTCCACAACAATATCTATGTTGCCAACTCCAATGGCAATAGCATAACCGTCTACGCCGCTGGAGCTTCAGGAAACGCAACGCCTACCATCACCATCAGCGGCTCGAACACCGGGCTCGATTTCCCCAACGGTCTCGCGCTCGGCTTCGATCGAACGATCTACGTCGTCAACGAAGCAGGGAATAGCATTGAGGCTTTCGACGGCAACACCCCAGGCAATATCGCGCCCCTCGTGACCATCAGCGGCACGAACACCGGGCTCAACCGCCCTCACGCCCTGACCCTGGACTCCTACGGCGACATCTACGTCGTCAACGGCAGCGGCAACAGCATAACGATCTACTCCCCCGGCACAACAGGCAATATAGCGCCCGTCGCCACCGTCAGCGGCTCGAACACCGGGCTCAGTAACCCCAACGGCATCGCTCTCGACTACGCAGGAGATATCTACGTAGGTAACCAAACTGCCGTTGCAATCTTCGCCCCCGTCCCGGCCGGCGCCACAAACGTAGCTCCCGCCGTTACCATCAGCGGCTCGAACACCGGACTCAGTTCAATCCACGATGTGGAATTTTATTAAAGAGGATTAGCAAGTGCTGTGAGTTTGGAATTCCGAGAGGTTGCCGGGAGCCCTGTCCGGCAACCTGAGGAATTGAGTGTATCGAAACGGGAATATAGGTTCCGCGTTAAAAGCGCATACATTTCTCGGTGAATGACGAGCCGGTTCGAACAGGCATTTCGGGTAGACTTTGAAAATTGAGGATGCCCATGAAGATACGCTCTGTATTGCTGGCCGCAATGGTTCTGCTGTCTGCCTGCTGTTTGTCCGCGCAAACTTCTGCCAAGGCCGACCCGTGGGCAGGGCTTCGCTTTCTGCTGGGATCATGGGAGGCAAAAACCACCGGCGGAATGGCTCAGGCACAAGCCTCGGCCGGTTACGCCTTCCGGCTGGAGCTCAGCGACCATGTCCTGGCGCGGCACTCGAGAAGCGGCGCCTGCGTTGCCCCGGATGACTTCAATTGCCAGCACAGCGATCTCCTCTACATCTATACCGCGGGCAACGGAACAGCGCTGCAAGCCATTTACTTCGACAATGAGGGCCACGTCATCCACTATGACGTTTCCACGCCCAAGCCCGGAACCGTGGTTTTTCTCTCCGATCCCGCGCAGCCTGGGCCGCAATACCGCTTGAGCTACGAACTGCTAGACGGGGTGATGAGCGGCAAGTTTGAACTAAAGACGCCGGGGCAGACGGAGTTCATTAGCTACCTGGAGTGGAGCGGGAAACGGCAGTAGTGGGCGGATTTGGGAAGAACAGGCGTCGATTTTTTGCTTTATTTCCCCTAAACAACTGAAAATAAATGTAAATACTAGTTTTCAAATATATGAGCGTAATGCGCGCATATTTTATGAATCGTTTATGCTATGATTGTGTCAGATTGGTTGAGCGGCCGGGACTCATGGTTCCGGCCCCAACCAATCCAAACATCAGGAGGTACACTCTCATGGCAATTACTCGTTGGGATCCCTATCGGGAAGTCGTAGCATTACAGAACCGTGTCAACTCTTTGTTTCGCGATATGAACGAAGGGGATGACCCGGTGGCGGCTGTCGGCTTTGTGCCGGCGGTCGACATTTATGAAGACGCGCAGAAGGTGGTGCTCAAGCTGGAAGTGCCGGGCATCGACCAGAAGGACCTGGATGTGCGCGTGGAGAACCACACACTGACGGTGAAGGGCGAGCGCAAGTTCGAGGCTGAGGAGAAGGAGCAGAACTTCCATCGCATCGAGCGGCGCTACGGCAGCTTCTATCGCGCTTTCACGCTGCCCTCCACGGTCGATACGGAGTCTGTGGCGGCCAGTTACAATGCGGGTGTGCTGAAGCTGGAGCTGAAGAAGAAGCCGGAGGCCCAGCCGAAGCAGATCGAGATCAAGGTGGCGTAAAAGCAGGGATCAGGGGTCAGAGATCAGGGATCAGTTTTCCGCGGCTTGAAGAGTGCTTCGGCGTTGTTCATGAGCCGGTTCGGGTTCAAGTAAATGCTGAATGAGCAACGAGTCTATTATGCTGTTCCCTGACCCCTGATTTCTGACCCCTGAGGAGAACCATGGCTATTCGCTGGGAAAAACTGACGGTCAAGTCGCAGCAGGCGATGGAACAGGCGCAGGCGCGGGCAACCGAACTGGGCAACCCCGAAGTGCTGCCGGTGCATCTATTGCTGGCGCTGATCGAGGACCGCGAGGGCGTGATTCCGTCCGTGCTGGACAAGATTGGCGTTCCCACCGAACGGCTGGAGCACGAACTGCATCAGATCGAGGAGAAGCTGCCGCGCGTGGCCGGCTCTGCGAGCCAGCCCGGCGTAAGCCAGGCGCTCAATAAAGTTCTCGACCAGGCCTTCCGCGAGGCCGCCAACTTCAAGGACGAGTACGTTTCCACGGAGCACCTTCTGCTTGGTGTGGCGCATGTCAAGAATGACGCGGCGCGCGAGGCTCTGGTTGCTCTGGGCGCGACGCACGAGGCGATTCTGAAGGCGCTGACCGCGGTGCGCGGGTCGCAGCGCGTGACGGATCAGAACCCCGAGGGCAAATTTCAGGCACTGGAAAAATACGCCAAGGATCTGACTGAACTTGCACGGCGTGGCAAGCTGGACCCGGTCATCGGCCGCGATGAGGAGATTCGCCGCGTGATTCAGGTGCTGAGCCGGCGGACGAAAAACAATCCGGTGCTGATCGGCGAGCCCGGCGTGGGCAAGACAGCTATCGTCGAGGGGCTGGCGCGGCGCATTGTCTCAGGCGACGTGCCGGAGAGCCTCAAGGACAAGCGGGTCATCTCACTGGATTTGGGCTCGATGCTGGCCGGGGCGAAGTACCGCGGCGAGTTTGAGGACCGGCTCAAGGCAGTGCTCAAGGAGATTGAAGAATCGAACGGCGAGATTGTGCTGTTCATCGATGAGCTGCACACGCTCGTTGGGGCGGGCGCGGCAGAGGGCGCCATCGACGCCAGCAACATGCTCAAGCCGGCCTTGGCGCGCGGCGAACTGCGGGCCATCGGCGCGACGACTCTGAACGAATACCGGAAGTACATTGAAAAGGACGCGGCGCTGGAGCGGCGATTCCAGATCGTCTATGTCGGCGAGCCTAATGTTGAAGACACCATCGCCATTCTGCGCGGATTGAAAGATCGCTACGAGGCGCACCACAACGTGCGCATCAAGGACGCGGCGATTGTGGCCGCGGCGACGCTCTCGCATCGCTACATCAGCGACCGCTTTCTGCCCGACAAGGCCATCGACCTGGTGGACGAGGCCGCGGCTTCGCTGGCGATTCAGATCGGCTCGGTGCCGACTGAGATCGATCAACTGGAGCGCGAGGCCACATCGCTTGAAATTGAACGCGCCGCGCTGAAGCGCGAGACTGATGCGAACAGCGTCGAACGGCGCAAGGAAGTGGACCGCGAAGTTGCCACGCTCAAGGAGAAGATCACGGCGCTACGGGCGCGATGGACGCGGGAGCGCGAGGCCATCAGTCATGTGAGCGAGTTGAAAAAGAAGATCGAGGCGCTGCGCTTCGAAGCCGAGGAGCAAACGCGCAAGGGAATGCTCGACCGCGCCGCGCAAATTCAGTATGGCGAGCTACCCAAGCTGGAAGCGGAGCTGAAGAAGTTGAATGCTGCGCAGGACGGAGCGCAAAAGGACGGCGCCGTCGCGCGGCTGTTGAAAGAAGAGGTCGATGAGGAAGATATTGCCGGCATCGTGAGCAAGTGGACCGGTATTCCTGTTTCGCGGATGCTAGAAGGCGAAGTGAAGAAGCTCGTCGAGATGGAGCAGCGGCTGCGCGAGCGGGTGATCGGGCAGGATGCGGCGCTGACCATCGTGGCCAATGCGATTCGCCGGTCGCGCGCGGGGTTGAGCGATCCGCGGCGGCCGATTGGGAGCTTTATTTTTCTCGGGCCCACCGGCGTGGGCAAGACGGAGACCGCGCGGGCGCTGGCTGAGTTTCTCTTTGACGATGAGCAGGCGCTGGTGCGCATCGACATGAGCGAGTACATGGAGAAGCATGCGGTGGCCAGGCTGATCGGCGCGCCGCCGGGCTACATCGGCTACGACGAGGGCGGGCAGTTGACCGAGTCTGTCCGTCGCAGGCCCTATGCGGTGATTCTCTTCGACGAGATCGAGAAGGCGCATCCCGATGTCTTCAACATTCTGCTGCAAATCATGGACGACGGCCGGCTGACTGACGCGAAGGGACGGACCGTGGACTTCAAGAACACCGTGCTGATTATGACTTCGAACTTAGGCGCGCATCTGCTCGCAGGTGATGCGCTCAAGAGCGAGCACGACTTCGACATGGCTCGCGAGTCGGTGATGCGCGTCTTGCGCGAGCATTTCCGCCCGGAGTTTTTGAACCGCGTGGACGATATGGTGATCTTCCGTCCGCTGGGCACTGCGCAGATGAGCAAGATTCTCGATCTGCGACTGAATGAAGTCAGCAAGCTGCTGGAAGACCGGCAGATTTCTCTGGAGCTGACCGAGCCGGCGCGGCAACTGATTCTGGCTGCCGGTTCCGACGCGGCTTATGGAGCGCGTCCTCTGAAGCGTGCCTTGCAGCGCATGATTCAGGATCCGCTGGCGATCAAGATTCTCAATGGAGAAGTGCTGCACGGCGCACATGTGCGCATCGACGTAGACCGCAAGACGAACCAGTTGCACTTTGAGCCGATGAGCCGTGAGGCAATGGCGTGAGAGCAGGATGTAATTATGAGCGGACTGCAAGAGGCTTCCAATACCTCTTGCAGTCCGCTATTTTCAGGGGTTAGACTCTTCCCCATGAACTTGACGCTTCCCCGCACCTTCAAACTTGCCCCCATCGTCCTGTTGTTTCCTCTGGCCGCCGGTTCCCTGTTTGCGCAGGAGTGGGCCAGGGCGCGACTCGACGCGTCGCCACGCCACCGCGAGTACATTCCGCTGCAACACGGGAGCCGTACTGTCCAGGCCTTCGTGGTTTACCCGGAGGTCAGCACCAAAGCCCCGGTCGTGGTGCTCATCCACGAGATCTTCGGGCTCACTGACTGGGCCAAGGAGATGGCCGATGAGTTAGCCGCCCAAGGCTTCATCGTCATCGCGCCCGACCTGCTCTCGGGCTTCGGTCCGAACGGCGGCGGATCTGGTGAATTTGCCAGTCAGGATGCAACAATCAAGGCCGTCTCCGGCCTGGACCCTGATGTTGTGACAGCCGACCTGGACGCCGCGGTCGACTACGGCAAGCATCTGCCTGCCGCCAACGGCAAGGTCGCTACAGTCGGCTTCTGCTGGGGCGGAGGCAAGTCCTTCGCTTTCGCAACTCACCGCAAAGACCTCTCCGCAGCATTCGTCTTCTACGGCCCGGGCCCGGCGGGCGTTTCTACGATTACAGCTCCGGTTTATGGCTTCTATGCGGGCAACGATGCGCGCATTGGGGCCACTCTTCCGGCGACCGTGGATGCGATGAAGGCCGCGGGAAAGAAGTTTGAGCCGGTCACTTATGAGGGAGCCGGCCACGGCTTCATGCGGGCAGGCGAAGATCCTGGCGACAAGGTTCCCGGAAACAAGACCGCCCGCGAAGAGGGATTTGCCAGGCTGGTAAAACTGCTCAAGGAGATGTAGAGCGCGCAAGCGGCGTGTTTCCCAGATCCGAAAATCTGGACCTGGGGCACACGGCTACTTTGTAGCTATTTTGCAACTACTGACGCAACTCGACGAGCGTCGCTCCCTGGCCGCCTTCGTTTTGGGGGGCTTCGGTGATGGTGGCTACGTGGGGGTGGGACTTGAGGAATTCGCGGACGCCGCGGCGGAGGACGCCTGCGCCGTGGCCGTGAATGACGCGGACACGCTCGAGGCCGGCGAGGAACGCGTGGTCCAGATACTTTTCCAGCTCCTGCGTGGCTTCATCAACCGTGCGGCCAATGAGGTTGATCTCCGTGCGCAGGGCGTCGGTGTTGGCGCTGGTGACGGTGACGTGGACGTTCTTCTGCTTGCGGGCGGCGGCGAGGGGGTTTGCTTTTCCAGTTACCGAAGACTCACCGGAGGGCTGCGGCTCGCAGAGGTCGTCGCGCTTGACGCGCATTTTGATGGGACCGAGGGCAACTTCAAAGATGTCTTTCTCGACCTCGCGCTGCACGATGGCGATTTTGTTCATCGACTTGAGGCGGACCTGATCGCCGGGGGCGACGTGCTTGAGGATGTGCGGCTCGGCGTTGGCGTCTCCAACATCCGCGCCGGTGCGATGAGCAACGACGGTCTGGTTGAAGCTCTCCTGAAACTCGCGGCGCAGGCGCAGGATGCGGCGTTCGGCTTCCTTTGACAATTTTTGCTGTCCGGCGCGATCCTCGATGGCGCGAACCGTCTCGCGTATCTGAAACTCGAAATCCTTGAGGAGCGAGGCTAGCTTGGTTTCGAGCTCGCGCGTGCGCTGGCGCAGTTCGACGTCTCCTTCGCGCGCGAGCCTGGCTCGTTCCTGGTTGAGCGCGTACTGCTCGACGCGGGCGGCCTTGCGGTCTTCTTCGAGTTGGGTGAGTTCGCTGTGGAGCTTATCGAGGAAGCGCGCGATGTCTACCTGTTGCGAACCGAGGCGCTGACGCGCGGCGGCGATGATGCCTGCGTTCAGTCCGAGACGCTCGGCGGTCTGGATGCCGGCAGACGCGCCGGGAACGCCGAGCCGCAGTTGGTAGTTGGGCGCCATTGTCACCTCATCCACGCCCGCCGCTGCGTTGAGCACGCCATCAGTGTTGGCGGCGTAGACCTTGAGCGAGGTATGGTGCGTGGAGATGAGCGTCCAGGCCCCCGCCGTGAGAAAGTGGCTGGCGATGGCGACGGCGAGCGCCGCGCCTTCCTCGGGATCGGTGGAGGAGCCAAGCTCATCGAGCAGGACAAGAGATTGCGCGTCAGCCAGGCGCGAGAGCCGGTCGAGGTTGGTGATGTGCGCGGAGAAGGTGGAGAGTTCCGCTTCGATGGATTGCGCGTCGCCGATGTCGGCGAGGAATGCAGTGAAGACCGGGAAGGTGGCTGCGGCGGCGAGGATGGGCAGGCCAGCCTGCGCCATCATGGCGAGCAGGGCCGTGGTCTTGAGCGTAACGGTTTTGCCGCCGGTGTTGGGGCCGCTGATGATGAGCTGGCGCCCGGTGGCGGTGAGTTCGAGGGTGAGCGGGACAACGTGGCCGCCCGTAAGGCGGAGATGCCGTTCGAGCAGCGGATGGCGGGCTGCTTCGAGGCGCAGAAGATCGGGCGTAATGGCCGGGGCTACGCAGTTGTAATCGCGGGCAAAGCGGGCGCGGGCCTGGAGACTATCAACCAAAGCGAGGACGCGCGCACCTTCAACGAGCGCGTGCGCATAGCCGCCCACCTGGCGGGTGAGCGCCATGAAGATGCGGTGAATTTCGGCTTGTTCTTCTTCGATAAGGCGAACCAGCTCGTTGTTCTGCTCAATGGTTTCGAGAGGCTCGACGTAGACGGTTTGGCCAGAGGAGCTAACGCCGTGAACCACGCCGCTGATGCGCCGCTTCAACTCCGCGCGGACAGGAATCACGAAGCGATCGCCGCGAATGGTGATGAGCTCTTCCTGGGTTGCGCCCTCCAAGGCGAGCTTGCGCAGGGCGGCGCGCAGGGACTCTTCGATTTGTCTTTGCTGGCGTTCCTGGTCGCGGCGGATGCGGCCCAGCTCGGGCGAGGCGTTGTCGGCCAGCGAGCCGTCGGACTGAATGGTGCGTTCGATGGATTCTGAGAGCGGGCGCAAACTGCTGCTCGCGAGTGCCGTTGAAAGTTGGGAGAGACCGAAGAGCTTGCCGACGAGGCGCACCGGAGGCGATTGCAGCAGCGATTGCCAGGAGGCGACGTCGTTGGCCAGGCGGGCGATGGCTTGCAGTTCGCTGGCTTCGAGAGCCGCTCCGGGAATTTGGGCCTTGGCGGCGTGCTGCGAGGGGTCGAAGAGGCCGCCGACGGGAATGGAGGTTTGCTCGTCGAGCAGCAGG
>JBAVYF010000205.1:0-5256 GCA_049698655.1 Occallatibacter sp.
GCTGAGCAGGTTGCTGACCTTGTCGATGGCGACAACCTCGACGCCATCGGGTGGCGTGAATTGGTTGGTGTTGGAGTACTGCGGTAGCGCGATCGCCCGCTTCATGAACTCGGCCCAGATGGGCGCGGCGGCGTGGGCGCCTTCGATCTTCACGTCGGTGTAATCGTCGTTGCCAACCCAAACGATACACAGCAGGTTAGAAGTGAAGCCGGCAAACCATGCGTCGTGGCTGGTGCCGGTTTTGCCCGCTGCGGGGGCTGTGAATCCCATGTTGCGCACCCCCGCGCCGGTCCCTTCACCCCGGAGCACATTCTCCATCAGACTGGTGATAAGGTAGGCCACGCGCGGGTCCAGGATCTGGCTGGAGTCGGGCGAGTAGTCGGTGATGACGTCGCCCGTGGGAGTACGGACGCTAGCCAGCATCCAGGGGTCCAGGCGCAGGCCTTTGTTGGCGAAGGCGGTGTAAGCGCCGGCCATCTCCAGCGGCGTTGCGTCATAGGAGCCAATGGCCATCGAGGGGGTTCCACGGGCGCTCTTGATGCCGGCATCGCGGGCCAGCGCCGCTACCCGGTCAAAGCCCACCATCGAGGCCAGGCTGATGGTGGCGTTGTTCAGCGAGCGCATCAGAGCGTAGCGGGCCGTCACCAGGCCAAAATATTCGTCTTCATAGTTGCGCGGCCTGTACTCCTGGCCGGTGCCGGCATTGTAGGTGGTCTGTTCGTCTCGCAGTATGGTTACCGGGGAAAACAGCTTGGTTTGCCCCGGCAGCATGGTGCCCTCGACGGCCGTGCTAAAGGCCGCCGCGTAGACGAACGGCTCGAAGATGGAGCCGGTGGGGCGTTTGGCCACCGCGTGATTCAACTGCGAGTTGCCATAGCTGCGCCCCCCAACCAGCGCCAGCACCTGGCCGGTGTGCGGATTCAGCGCCACCAGCGCCACCTGGGGGTAGATGTATGTTTCGCCCCGCTTTTTTTGGCGCGCGTGCAGTTTGTCCACCTGCGCATCGATCACGTGAACGGTGGATTCGACTGCGGCCGTTGCTTCCCGTTGCAGGTCGGGATCGAGCGAGGTGTAGATGCGCAGGCCCTCGCGGTTAAAGTCGCGCTCGCCCAGCTTCTGAGTCAATTGATCGTGTACCAGGTCCACAAAATACGGCGCCTCGCTGGCGTCCACACTCATTGTTCCCAGGTGCAGCGGTTCAGCCTTGGCGCGCTCCGACTGATCTTTGGTAATGGCGCCCGTTTCAACCATCGAATCGAGCACCAGGTTCCTGCGGTCAATCACCCGGTCTCCATGGCGGAACGGCGAAAAGTAATTTGGCCGCTGGATCATCCCCGCCAGCATCGCGCAATCGGATACATCGAGCTGGCTCACGTCCTTGCCGAAGTAGGACTGCGCGGCCTCACCGAAACCGTCGATGGAAAAGCTGCCGCGCTCGCCCAGGTTAATCTCGTTGGCGTACATCTCGAAGATCTGTTTTTTATTGAAGCGGTGTTCAAGCTGGAGCGCGACTACGATCTGGGAAATCTTGTACTGAATTGTACGGTTGTCGGCGACGATGAGCATCTTCGCCAGTTGCATCGTCACGGTCGAGGCTCCGCCGCGGTGTTTGCGATCCCCGATCAGGTCATGCCAGGCCCAGCTGATCATGCTGATATAGTTGATGCCGCCATGCTCGAAGAAGCGCCGGTCCTCGATGGCCAGCACGGCCTGCACCAGGTTCGGCGGAATTTCGTCGTAGGTGAGCAATCGGCGCTTGGTGCGGTTGGGATCGTTGCTGAGCCCGGTGATGAGCAACGGCTCCAGTTCGTAACTCGATAGCGGCTGCCCATGATCGTCGGTGATCGAGTCCACAACCCCCGAGCCGACATGAATCACCGCGCCGTCCTGCGCGTGGTACGACTGTGGGCCGGGATGCACGGTGATGGTTTGCACGCCTTGCTTGTAGGTTCCCAGCTCGGAGGCTTGCGCGGCGCCATCGGCAGAGTAGCCGGCCTCGCGCAGTTCGTTGGCGATCAGACGGACGGAGAGCTTCTGCCCCGGACGCACCTCGCGCGGCGCGGCAAAGATTTTGGCGGTGTTGGCAAAGATCGGCTGCTTCAGGCGGTCGTCCACAACATGCTGATACTTGAAGTAGAAATAGCTGAAAACAACAAAAAGCGTCAGCGTGACCGCCGCAATGGTCAGCAGCCCCACGCGCAACGACAGCGATGCCCAGGGATGCTTGCCCGTAAGCCTTGGAATCCTGATCTTCAACGCCATCGCCGCTCCTCGTAAAACAGTTGTCAGTTGTCAGTGATCAGTGGTCAGCCGGGTGCCCCGGGTCTCGATTTTGAGACCTGGGAGGCCGCAAGCCTCAGAACGAAAGCTCCGTGCCCCATCCTTGCGACTTTTTTCTGTCGCAAGGGTGGGAGAGCACAATGCCCGGACCGAAAACTCTACGCGCCCACCGCCAGCACCAGCGCATCTTCCTCGACGCGTTGCTTCACCAGAGCCACCACATCCTGCAACGCAACATCCACGCTGGTCGCCGTCGAGCGCGTAACCAGCTCCACCTTGCCCTCGGCAGCCTTCTTGCCCACGTTGATGCGGTAGGGAATGCCCACCAGGTCCGCGTCCTTGAATTTGACGCCCGCGCGCTCGTCTCTGTCATCCAGCAGCACATCGAGGCCGGCGGCTTCGAGTTCGGCGGCCAGTTTTTCGCCGGTCTCAGCCAGTAATGCGTCTGAAACATTGGTGATTGTGACCACCACGGTGAAAGGCGCAATCGAAGCCGGCAGCCAGAAGCCGTTCTTGTCGTTGGACTGCTCGATGGCCGCGGTGAGAATGCGCTCCATGCCGATGCCATAGCTGCCCATGATGGGCGTTACTTCCTTGCCGTTCGGGTCCAGCACACGCGCGCCCATGGACTCGGTGTACTTGTAGCCCAGCTTGAAGATGTGGCCGACTTCGACCGCCTTGCCGACGACCAGCTTGCCCGCGCAGCCGTCTTTTGGGCAGCCCTCGCCTTCGGTCACGCTGCGAATTTCCGCCAGTACTGTCCACGAGAAATCGCGCCCCGGAGTGACGTTGCGCAGGTGGTAGTCGAGCTTGTTAGCGCCACAGACCATGTTCTTGCGGCCTTCGAGGGACTTGTCCACCACTACGGTCAGGCCTTCTTCGAGCGGTTTCGTGTTGGGTTTGAGTCCAACAGGGCCGAGAAATCCTGCCGGACCCTTAAAGTACTGCTCCAGTTCCTCGGCCTGCATGGTGCGCAGTTCCGCCGCTCCAAGTGTTCCAAGGAGTTTCGTTTCGTTCACTTGGTGATCGCCGCGCAAGAAAGCTGCCACCGGAATCCATTTGTCAGTTACGCCCTTGGCTCCGCGCTTGAGCGCCATGTAGGCCACGCATTTGATGTCGCTCGACTCGGCCATCTTGAGAAAGGCCGCAATATCGGCAATCGCGCCCATGCCGGGGGTGTGAATCAGCTCCGGCGTGCCGTCACCCGTACTCTCAAGTTCGATCACCGGTTCCAGCAACGAAGTTGCTTTTTCCAGATTGGCCGCATAGCCGCACACCGGGCAGCTCGCAATCAAATCCTCGCCCGCGTCTGTGTAGACCATGAACTCCTGCGACTGCGATCCGCCCATGGAGCCGGAGTCGGCCTCGACAGCCACAAATTTCAGCCCGCAGCGTGTGAAGATCTTCCGGTAAACTTCATCGTGGTCTTTGAAGCTTTTGTCGAGCCCGGCTTCGTTGATATCGAAAGAGTAGCTGTCCTTCATGGTGAACTGGCGCACGCGCAGCAGCCCCGACTTCGGCCGCGGCTCATCGCGGAACTTGGCCTGGATCTGGTACCAGATCTGCGGCAACTGCTTATAGCTGCGCAGTTCGTTGCGCGCAATCGAGGTCATGATCTCCTCGTGGGTCATGCCCAGGCAAAGATCGGCGCCCTTGCGGTCCTTGAGGCTAAACATATTGTCGCCCATGCCCGTCCAACGTCCGCTTTGTTCCCACACTTCGCGCGGATGAATAGCCGGCAGGTAAAACTCCTGGCCGATGCGGTCCATCTCTTCGCGCACAATGCCAATGATCTTGTTCAGCGAGCGCTGGCCGAGGAAAAGGTAGTTGTAGATGCCCGCGCCGAGCTGGCGGATGTAGCCCGAGCGGACGAGGAAGCGGTGGCTGGCCACTTCGGCGTCTGCCGGGGCCTCGCGAAGAGTTGGAATAAACAGTTTCGACCAGCGATGCATACGGATCAAGGCGCGCTTTCCCGCCGGTGCGCCGGCGCACGACATTTTTTCGATTGTCTACATTCTAAATGTTCCGGGAGCGGAGATTGCTCCGGGATGCCGATCCACCGCGGGCAATCGCATGAACCTTCAGGCGTTTGCCCCGCAAGTGGCATGCGGCGCCGGCCACGTCCCCCAGCTATAATGCAGGGATGGAGTTTTGCGTTCTTCAGGCGGGTCGACCGGCATGAACAGATTTCCGCGCCTTCTGCGCTACGGGCTTCCCTACTGGCTGCAAATGCTGCCCGGCGTGCTGCTATTGGCCATGGTTGGAGTGCTGGACACCTTCCGCATTCTTCTCCTCCAGCCCATCTTCGATCAGGTTCTGAGGCCCGATGCTCCTGAGGGTCCAATCACGCTGGGCCTCACCAACAGCCCCTGGCACTTCGACCTGCGGCAGGCAATTCCCCATGTTCTGCACATGCACAATGCCTGGGTGGTGGTGGCCTTCGCGCTGGTGGTTGCAACGCTGGCCAAGGGCCTGTGCGATTATTCGGGCACCTACCTGGTCAATTACGCCGGATTCGGCACCATCATGGATCTGCGTAACCAACTCTATGAAGCTACGATGCGGCGTTCCTCCAGCTTCTTCCACAAGCACGCCACAGGCACCATCCTCTCCACGCTCATCAACGACGTAGACCGCGTGCAGGTAGCGGTCAGCACGGTTATCAGCGAATTCCTGCAACAGTTCTTCACCTTCGTCGTTGGCCTGGTCTTCGTTATCAAACTCGGAGGAGAGCTCAGTTGGGCGCTGCTGTTGTTTGTGCCGGTAGTGATCACCTCTTCGCGCAAGATCGGCAGTGAAGTCCGCAGCCGTACCCGCACCGGCCAGGACAAGCTGGCCGAAATTCAGAACATCCTGCACGAAACGGTGACCGGCAACCGCATCGTCAAAGCCTTCAACACCGAGCTGTGGGAGATTCTGCGCTTTAAGACTGCCGCCAAGCGCCTCTTCCGCGCCAACCTGCGCAACGTGCGCGTC
>JBAVYF010000206.1:0-1623 GCA_049698655.1 Occallatibacter sp.
GGTTTCCAGACCCGCCGCGTGGAAGGCTGCGGAGAAGGCTGGTCACGACATGTCGCTGATCGAGAGCAACCTGCGAAAGACACCTTACGAGCGCATCCACGCCCATAGCCGGGCGCTGGCGACGGCAGTAATGCTGCGCCAGGCCATGGAAAAGCGGCATGCCAGACCTTGAATCCAAGGAGGCAATGGGCCGCCCGCGCGACAAGGCGGCGATTGCGCAACTAAGAGCCCGTCAGATAATAAGCATCGCATTTAGAGGCCTGTTCTGGGCCTGATGGTATAGTTCCACTCGCCGTGGAAGGCGGCGGGTTCAAGGCGCAGTCGCGACATCTCCTCATTGCTGACCTTCGTGCCCGGGGGATAGCTGGTGCGGTCGATTTCGGCGTGAACCGCCAGCCCTTTGCGGTTGGTGGTGGCGGCAATGAGTTGCACGATGACTTCGTGGCTGACGAGCGGTTTGCCCCGCCAGTTCTGGCTGATGAAGGAGAAGAGCCGGTGTTCGATCTTGTTCCACTTGCTGGTGCCCGGCGGCAGGTGGGTCACTTCGATCGCCAGCCCGGTGGCGTCGGCCAGCCCCTGGAGCTCGCGTTTCCAGAGCCGGTTGCGTGAACCATTGCTACCGCCTCCGTCGGCGGTGAGGAGCAGCCGCTGCGCGCGGGGGTAAAGCGGCTGTCCCATGGCTTGCCACCAGCGGCGGATCGTGCTCACGGCGAAAGCGGCGGTGTCATGATCGGTCCCGACGCTCACCCAGCCTTGATTGTGCGCCAGATCATAGACGCCATAGGGATTGGCCCGACCGAGTTCCGGGATGATGAAGTCATGCACCCGCACCGCTTCGGGGTGTCCTTTGGGGTGCCACTCGCGCCCGCTGTTCTTGAAGTCGCCCACCAGTTCCTTCTTCTTCGTGTCCACGGAGATGACCGGCTGTCCTTCGGCCTGAGTCTGGCGGATGCGCTCGTTGATGTGTTCGAACTGCGCATTGCGATCGGGGTGGGTGCCTCCCTCACGGGTTTTGACGTTGGCCTGAAGGCTGTAGCCTTCACGCTGAAGCAGTTCGGCCACCAGTTGATGGCTGGCGCTCAAGCCCTGGGCTTTGAGTTCGCCGGCCAGATGGCGCACACTCTTGGCGGTCCAGCGCAGCGGGTTTTGCGGATCGCCCCGCGTCACCGGCTCAACCAGTGCCAGCAAGGCTCCGAGCAGGCGGGGGTTCTTGTCGATGGCCTTCTTGCGCCCGCCTCCCGGTCGCCGGATGCGCCCCGACGCGGGAAACAGTGCCGCGCACGGCTTGGCGGCCAGTTCGCGGCAGCCTTGGGCGATGGCCCGACGCGAAACACCCGTGCAGCGCTCCACAGCCGCCGCTCCACCGAAACCCAGCGCGGTCGCTTCGGCTGCCGCCCAGAGGCGTCGCATCCGCTCATCCAAATAGGGCGAGAGCCGCTGAAATCTTTGCCCAATAAGAGCTGCGTCGTGCACCATGAAGTCACCCTACCAGACAACGGTGCAAATGCGACACTTATTTGCTGACAGGCTCTAAGGTCTGAATTGCGGTCGGACGCAGGAGGCTGGCGTCGAAGGCAGCGCGGCAGGTCATCGCCGGGAATCTCACAGCTTGCGAAGAGCTTG
>JBAVYF010000207.1:0-12816 GCA_049698655.1 Occallatibacter sp.
AAGCGGCCGCTGCCCGCCTTTCCGCGCACCGTGGGCATCATCACCTCGCCCACCGGTGCGGTGATTCGCGACTTCCTCAACATAGTAGCCCGTCGCCACTCCGGCTTGAGCGTGCTGATTTGCCCGGTCAGCGTACAGGGCGACTCCGCGCCCGTCGAGATCGAGGCTGCGCTGGAGGAACTCAACAACTCGGCCCTGGTGGACGTGATCGTCCTCGCGCGCGGCGGCGGGTCGCTGGAAGACCTTGCGGCCTTCAACAGCGAGCGCGTGGCGCGCGCCATTGCGACGTCGCGGCTGCCGGTGGTTTCCGCCATCGGCCACGAGACCGACTTCACCATCGCCGACTTTGCCGCCGACCTGCGCGCCCCCACGCCATCCGCCGCCGCCGAATTGATCACCGAAGCGCAGCACAAGATTGCCGAGCACCTGGCAACGCAGTCGCATCGCCTGGAACGTGCCGCGCGCTACCAACTGCTGCAAGCCCGGCAGCGCCTCACGCGAGTGCCTGTCAGCCGTGCCGAAGGGCGTGTGAATTCGCTGCTGCACAGGCTTGCCCAGCGCCTGGACGATTTCAGCTTCCGCCAGGGAGCCGCGATAGGCAGACTTGTTCAGCAGGGTTATCTCCACTTGGCCGACCTCACCGCTGCTGTTCTGCGTCACGATCCGCGCCAGCAACTCGGCGTTGCCCGCGAACGGCTGCTTTCCTGCCGCACCCGCCTCGACCGCACGATGGAACGCATGGTGCACGCCTCCACAGCCCGCCTCAGCGCTCTCGATGCGCGGCTTTACTCGCTCTCGCCGCTTGCTGTCCTCGAACGCGGCTACGCGCTGGTGCTCGACGCGGCAGGCGGGCTGGTGCGTTCAACAAATCAAATTGCGGCAGGCGACAAGGTCACGACGCGCCTCTCTGACGGCGCCTTCATCAGTCGCGTGGAATCCAAGATTAAGAAATGAGCCTATGACCGCAGCCAATGCACGCAAACTCTTCGGCACCGACGGCATTCGCGCTATCGCGGGCGAATTTCCGCTCGACGCAACCACCATCTTTGCCTGCGGGCTGGCGCTGGGCCATTCGCTGCGCAAGATGGCGGCCGAGCCCAAAGTGATCCTGGGCCGCGACACGCGCGAGTCAGGCCCTTGGATTGCCGCTACGCTTGCCGCGGGTTTGCGTGAGACG
This sequence comes from Occallatibacter sp., assembly GCA_049698655.1. Lineage (GTDB taxonomy): Bacteria > Acidobacteriota > Terriglobia > Terriglobales > Acidobacteriaceae > Telmatobacter. Next base: position 1,178 of record JBAVYF010000207.1, read on the forward strand.
GGAGCGAGAGTGGAGAGTGCCGGTGTGATCACCACTCCAGCCGTCGCATTCCTCGCGCGCACGCACGGGTTTCAAGCGGGCGTTGTAATCTCCGCCTCGCACAATCCCTGGCAGGACAACGGCATCAAGCTCTTCGGCGCGGACGGCTTTAAGCTGGCCGACGCGGTGGAACTAGCCATGGAAGACGAGATTGTGCATCACGCAGCAGAGATCGAATTACAAGGCGCCACTCCCGACGCGGCAACTCGGTCCGCGGTCGAGGACAACGCTGCTCTCCAGGCGGACTACATTCAATTCCTCATTGACTGCGTGCCGGGGCTTTCGCTGGCCGGGTTGCGCATTGTGGCCGACTGCGCGAATGGCGCGTCCGCAGCGGTTGCTCCCGAACTGTTTCGGCGACTAGGCGGAGAAGTCGCGCTGCTGAACATCAACCCTGACGGGCACAACATCAACTTGAATTGCGGCGCGCTTCATCCGGATTTTGTAGCTGCCGAGGTGAGCGCGCGCGGGGCCGATCTCGGTCTTACCTTCGACGGCGATGCCGACCGCTGCATGTTGGCAGGCGCAAAGAACAACGTCATCAACGGCGATGCGATTCTACTGATGGCCGCACGCGATCTGAAGGCTCGCGGACTGCTCACCGGCGATCTGGTCGTCGCCACCACCATGTCGAACATGGGGCTAGAGGCGGCGCTTAAACACAGCGGCATTCGCATGTTGCGCGCGCCTGTGGGCGACCGCTACGTCCTCGAAGAGATGCAGAAGCACAATGCAGCTCTCGGCGGCGAGCAGTCCGGCCACATTCTGCTGCCGCACCTGGCCACCACCGGCGATGGGCTACTCACCGCCTTGGTCGTGCTCGACCTGATCGCCCGCACCGGCAAGTCCATCGACGAGCTGACCGCGGATTTACAGGTCTTCCCGCAGGTCATCGTGAATGTCAAGGTGCGCGAGAAGAAGCCATTCGCATCCATCCCCGCCGTAGCAGCCGCCATCCGCGCCGCAGAAGAAGAGTTGAAGGATTCCGGCCGCGTGGTCATCCGCTACAGCGGCACCGAAGCCCTGGCCCGCGTGATGATCGAAGCCGAGAGCGAAGAGGCGATGCGGCGGTACGCGGAGGCGATTGCGGGGGCGATACGCGCGGAGCTTGGCATCTGATAGTTCGCAATTTTCAGTGAGACGGCCACCGTGAAGGCCAGGCCAGTTCAACGGATAAGCATCGACCTTGGCAATCCGACCTCTGAATGAGTTGCGGGCAGTGATATAAGTCATAGCCCGGCTTCCGGGGGTTCGCTACGCTTCCAATTGGGAAGGAAGTGCGGCGATGTGTGCAGGGCCAGCAGCGGTAAACTCTTTGAACATAGAAAAGAAACAGCTTGTTCGCCGGTCGGCGCGGGATCGCTCTCAACAGATCAGACAGCTTGTGCAGTGGTTATTTGTAGCGTTGAACGGCTGGTTGGGAATCCAGTTTTATCTTTGGACTCGCTATTTCGAGCGCGGCGGCGCGGGCCTGTATGTGTCTCGGCCGGCGGGTGCTGAAGGCTGGCTGCCTATCGCGGGATTCATGAACTTCAAATGGCTGCTAATCACTGGGAGCGTGCCGCTCATCCATCCGGCTGCGATGTTTCTGTTCATCGCTTTTCTGCTGATGAGCCTCTTTCTGAAAAAAGCATTCTGTTCCTGGCTCTGCCCGGTGGGAACGCTTTCGGAGAATCTGTGGAAGCTGGGGAGAAAGATTTTTGGACGCAATCCGCGCCTGCCCCGATGGGCTGATCTTCCGCTCCGCGGCTTGAAATATCTGCTGCTGGGGTTTTTTGTGTTTGTGATCGGCGTTATGTCCGCTGAAGCTATCGGGGATTTCATGCAGACTCCTTATGGCCTGATCGCCGACGTAAAAATGCTGAATTTCTTTCGCGACATGGGACTGACAGCGGCGATTGTCATCGGAGTTCTGGTTCTCGGCTCGATGCTGGTAGAGAACTTGTGGTGCCGCTATCTCTGCCCTTATGGCGCGCTGATGGGGCTGGTCTCGCTGCTGAGCCCGCTGAAGATTCGGCGCGACGACGATGCCTGCATCGATTGCGGGAAATGCGCGCGGGCCTGCCCGGCCAATTTGCCGGTGGACCGGCTGGCGCAGGTTCAAAGCGTGGAGTGCGCGGCTTGCATGGCGTGCGTCGCTGCGTGTTCGGCGCAGGACGCATTGCAGTTTTCTCTGCCGCCGCGACGGGCCGCAACGCTTCAGGCGCGGTGGCGCGGCCGCGCGGTTGGTCCACTGGCCGTTGCCGGGATTCTGGCGTGCATTTTCTTCGGGATTATTTTCTATGCAAGAGCCACGGGCCACTGGCAGACGAACCTGCCGAGAGCGGTTTATCTGGATCTGGTTCCGCATGCGAACGAAGCGACCCATCCCGGCATGGAATAGAGGCTCCGGCTACAGATCACGCCAGTTGGGACCGAAGGCCAGGTCGGCGACCAGAGGCACGCTGAGCTTGATTACGCCTTCCATCTCGACGCGGACCAAGGCTTCAACTTCAGCGGACTCATTTGCTGGAACCTCGAAGAGCAGTTCGTCGTGGACTTGCAGGACCATGCGGGTCTTGAGCCTGCGCTCGGTGAGCTTGCGGTCGATGGAGATCATGGCCAGCTTAATGAGGTCGGCGGCGGTGCCTTGCAGCGGCGTGTTGATGGCGGTGCGTTCGGCGAATCCGCGCTGGTTGGGGTTGCGGCTCTCGATATCGGGGATGGGACGAACGCGGCCGAAGAGCGTGCGCACCGAGCCTGTTTTGCGCGTCTCGGCGAGGGTCTTTTCGATAAACGCCTGGACTCCGGAGTAGCGCGCGAAGTAGCGCTCGATGTAGGCGCGCGCCTCAGTCTGCGGAATGCCCAACTGCGCGGCCAGCCCGAAGGGCGAGATGCCGTAAACGATGCCAAAATTGACGGCCTTGGCGCGGTTGCGCGTCTGTTTGTCCATTTCCGCAGGCGACACGCCGAAGACCTCGCTGGCGGTCAGCGTGTGAATGTCCTCATTGTTCTGGTAGGCGCGCGTCAGCAACGGATCGCCGCTGAAGTGGGCAAGAAGGCGCAACTCGATTTGCGAATAATCCGCCGAGAGCAGTTGCGTGCCCGGCGCGGCGGTGAAGGCGGCGCGAATCTCGCGTCCCAACTCGGTGCGGATGGGAATGTTCTGGAGATTCGGATTGACGGAGGAGAGGCGTCCGGTAGCCACTGCCGCGGCGTTGAAGGTGGTGTGGACGCGCGAGTCGGCGTCGGCCAATAGTGGTAACGCATCGATGTAAGTCGATTTCAACTTCGATAAGTGGCGAAATTCGAGGACCAATCTGGGCACGTCGTGCTTCTCCGCCAGGTATTCGAGTACATCCTGCGCGGTGGAAACGGCCTTTCCCTTGCCGCGGCTGGACGGCGCGGGCAGGCCGAGGTGAGTAAAGAGCACCTCGCCAAGCTGCTTGGGCGAGTTGATATTGAAACGGCGGCCGGCCAGCGAGAAGATTTGTTCGCCAACGCGCTCCAGCTCGACGGCAAAACGTTTGGAGAGTCCGTCGAGGACACTGAGATCGATGCGCACGCCCGCCTGCTCCATGCGGAAGAGCACCGGCGCAAGCGGGAGGTCAATGTCCGCGTAGACGCGCTCGACTCCAGCCTTTTCGACTTCAGCACGCAACGCCGGAACCAGCGCGCGAATCGCGGCGGCGCCTGCGGCCAGAGTCGACGGCGCAGGCTGCCCATGGCGCGCGGCCACATCGGCCAGCGACTGCGTGGCGTGAGTGGGATTGAGCGCGTAAGAGAGCAGCATGGTGTCGTCCACTGCGCTGGGTTGGGTTAGTGCTCCGGGCAACGCTACACCCTGCGCGGCGAGCAGGTGGAGCGCCGACTTCCAGTCATGCGTTTGCTTGGGCACGGAGGTATCTTCAAGCAGGACGCGCAGTTCTGAAGCCAGCGGCAGGCGCAAGGCCGTTGCCGGCTCGGCGCAGACGCCTACGTTGAAGCTGTTCTGCTTGTTCTTTTCGGCTGCCTCAGCCACGTCGAGCAGAGAGAGGTTTTGCGGCAGCTCGTCTTCCGCTTCTTCAGGAACGGGAGGTGCGGCATCGAGCGCGAAGGCAAAGCCTCGCAAGCGCGCGGCAGCGTAAAACGCTGCGGCCTGCTCTTTCGTCGGCTCGTCAATGAGTACGACAATCGGCGCTGATTCAGAAGGCGCAAGGTCGCGCAGCATCGAAGTGAACTCAAGCTCGGTGAAAAGTTCGCGGCAGGCCTCGATGTCGGGCGGCTGCGTCTCCATCGCCTTGAGGTCCAGCGCGAGCGGCACGTGAGAGTCGATGGTGACCAGTTCTTTCGACAGCAGCACGGCGTCGCGATTCTGCTCGAGCGACTCGCGATAGCTTTTGCGCTTGACCTCGGCGGCGCGGTCGAGCACAGCCTCCACGCTCCCGAATTCAACAATCAGATCCACGCTGCCCTTGTCGCCGATGCCGGGCGCGCCGGGAATGTTATCAACCGCATCGCCGCGCAGTGCCATCACGTCTACGACCTTTTCCGGCGGGACTCCCAGCACTTCGACGACCTTGGCGGGATCAAGGATGAGGTTGTCTTTTTGCGGGTTGAGGATTTTCACGATGGGCGTGACCAACTGCATCATGTCCTTGTCGCCGGAGACGATGAAGACCTCGTGCTGCTGCTCGGCAGCCTCGCGAGCCAGGGTGCCGATGACATCGTCGGCCTCAAAACCCTCTGCCTCCAGGATGGGAATGCGCAACGCTTCAAGAGCGCGGCGGATGTAGGGAATCTGGCGGCGCAGGTCCTCCGGCATGGCGGCGCGATTTGCCTTGTAGCCCTCGTAGCTCACCTCGTCGAAGCTCTGCGTCTTGCCGTTCCACTTGCGCAGCGGTTTCATGGCGCGCGCCCGCTCGTCGCGGAAGACCTCGCCGCTCACATCAAAGACGGCGGCAAAGTAGCGCGGTTGAAAATCCTGGCGCAGCTTCTTGATCATGTTCACAAAAACAAAGATGGCCGCCGTGGGCAGCCCGCTGCGGGTGGACATGGGCCGCGAGCGCTGCATCGCGTGGTAGGCGCGGAAGATGAACGACATGGTGTCGAGCAGGAAGACGGGCGGTTTGGCTTGGGCTGGCACGAAACGAGTTTAGCAGGGAAAGGGACTAGAAGCGGTCTCATCAATACCTGAACATCATCCTTCGCAGATTTTGAAGCGGGGCGGGGCGGTATGCAGTTCTGGCCGAGACCTTGTATATTGGGCTGGCCGGTAAAGCAGAGCATGGGGATGGCAGGAAGAGGCAATATGGCGAGATTGGGGCATACCTATTCGGTCTATGTGGATGACAACTACGACCTGCCACCAGACGACGGGCGATACAAGCTGGGTGATTTCGCCACTCTGGAGGAGGCGGTTGCGGCTTGCAAACGCATGGTAGACGAGTTTCTCAAAGCCCATGTGCCGATTGATAAATCGGCAGCGGAACGATACGAGGAGTATACCCATTTTGGACCGGACCCATTCATCGTGACCGATGATCCGGTTGCGGGGCATCCGGCATTTTCGGCCTGGAGCTATGCGAAGGAACGATGTCAGGATAAGAACATGCAATCGCCGTAGCTGAAGAAGCGGTACTTCTGTTGGATGGCGTGGCGATAGGCGGCGAGGACCGGCTCGCGTCCGGCGAAAGCCGAGACCAGCATCAGTAGGCTCGATTGCGGCAAGTGGAAGTTGGTGAGCAGAGCGCGGACGAGGCGGAATTTGAAGCCGGGCGAGATGAAGATTTCCGTCTCGCCGGAGTGTGAATGCAGTGGGCTGCCGGCGGCTTGAAGAGCGCAGTGTTCCAGCGTGCGCACGACCGTGGTGCCTACAGCGACTATGCGTCGGCCCTCGCTTGCGGCGCGATTGATGGCGTCGGCGGCTGCGGCGGATAGCGTATACCGCTCGCGGTGCAGGCGCACCTGATCGACTAGCTCGACTCGTAATGGGGCAAAGGTGCCGAGGCCGACATGCAGCGTGAGGCGCGCGATTTCGAAGCCGCGCGCGGTGAGCACATCGAGAATTTTGGGCGTAAAGTGCAGGCCGGCGGTGGGCGCGGCCACTGACCCGCGTTCGCGGGAGAAGACTGTCTGGTAGCGCTCGCGGTCCGTGGCAACGTCGTCGCGGCGGATGTAGGGCGGCAGGGGGATGTGGCCGATGCGGTCGAGGACGGCGAAGAAATCGTCCACCGGCTTGAAGCGCAGCAAACGCTCTCCGAACTCGCCGCGTTCGAGAACCTCGGCTTCCAGCGCGAGTTCGCCCGTGTGCGCGGAAAAAACGAGGATCTCACCGATGGCGATCTTTCTGCTTGGCCTGACGAGGGCGCGCCACTGATTCTCACCGGCCGGCTCGGTGAGCATTACTTCGATGCGCCCGGTCGGCTTTTCACGCTCGCGGCGCAACGTGCGCCTTGCGTAAAGCCGCGCCGGTATCACGCGGCTCTCGTTCAGAACCAGCAGGTCTCCGGGGTTGAGCAGCGCGGGAAACTCGGCAAAGGTCGCGTCGCGCAAGGCTCCGGTAGCGCGTTCCATCACCAGCATCCGGCTCTGGCCGCGCTCGGCGGACGGCTGCTGCGCAATCAACTCGGCGGGCAGGTCAAAGTTGAAATCAGTTACACGCAGACTAGCCTTCGCGTCGCTTTTTTCAGAATGGCCGCTCATCCTTTGGCCTTCTTGAAGTAGTCATAGGAGCGCAGGCGGGCGCGATCGATGGCGGCGTTGAGCTCCGCTCTTTTGCGTTCAAACTCTTCCCCGGGCAGGCCAGCAGGGACGCGAGTCCACGGCCCCCAACTGACGCAGACGCGCGTGAAGGGTTTGGGCACGAGAAAGTGATCCCAGGCGGAGGCGAAGACCCAGGCGTGTTCGGGTTGCAGATGGAAGGCGCCGATGGGCGCGCCGGTCCTTTGCGCCAGCTTGATCGGGCCCATTTTGGTTTGGTAGATGGGTCCGCGCGGGCCGTCGGCGGTGAAGATGGCCGTGCGGCCGGTCTCGATGATCTGCGCCAGGCCGAGCAGTCCCTCGCGCGCGCCGCGGCTGCTGGAGCCGCGCACGGCATCGAAGCCGAAGAGTTTGAGAATACGGGTAATCAGCTCGCCGTCGAAGCTCCGGCTGATGAGGATTACGGCGTGGGAGCGGCGGAAGTAGACCGTGCATGGCAGCACACACTGATGCCAGAAGCAGTAGATCTCCGGACCTGCTTTCTGGCCAAAGAGGACGGGCGTGACGCCTTCTACAGCAATCACCTCAAAGCGCCAGGTGCGGCTGACGATCCACACCAGCACCCACACCACGCGCGGAACCACGGCCAACGCAAGGCGCTGGGCGAGGGTGAATCTGGGATGGGTTTCGGCGGTCACTCTTCCGATTCTAATGTGACGAACCAAGACGCAGATCCCCTTCGGCAAGCTCAGGGCAGGCTTTCGACTCCACTTTGTTCCCCACCCCAGCGACGAAGACCTGTCGCTGGGGACCCCGGTTCCGCTCAGGAGTAGCGCAGCCAGCGCACGAGCTCAGGCAGCGTGGCCCGCTTGCCATACATCAGAATGCCCACGCGGTAGAGGCGCGAGGAGAACCATAGCGTGGCCCAGATGCTCAGAATCAGCAGAATGACGGATGCAGCAAGCTGCCAGAGCGGAACCACCGCCATGCCCATGCGCGAGATCATGACATAGGGCGAGGTCAGCGGACAGAGCGTTGCGGCTACGGCCCAGCCGGAGTTGGGATCACGGATCATCTCCGGAAGAAGCCCCATGCTGGTGTAGAGCGGAATAATGGCCACCCACATGAACTTTTGCAAATCCTGCGCAGTTTCGCAGGTAGCTGCGAGGCCGGAGAAGAGGGCGCTGAAGAGAGCGAATCCCAGCACAAAGTAGATGGGGAAAAAGATGCCCTCGGCCCAGGAGAAACGGATGGCGATGTCGCCGGTGAGCAGCGAGGCGGCAAGCGCGGAACCCATGAATAGAGTGCCGCCTGCCACCCAAATGGCGATCTGTGTAATGCCGACGCCGCCCACGCCCAACAGCTTGCCGGCCAGCAGATCGCTCGGCTTTGCCACGGCCAGCATCACCTCGAAGATGCGCGATGTTTTCTCCTCGATAATCGCACGGGCCATGTCCAACCCGTAGAGCATGATGGGCACGGAGAGCAGGACCAGCATGAGGGTCGCTTTGATGACGGTGGCGCCCCCGTTGCTCTTGGCGATCTTTCCGTCCTTGTCCAACTGCAAAGCCTCGATGGAAACCTTTGCCAGCATGGCATCGGCATCGGCCTGGGTCATGCCCTTGCCGGTCATGCGCTCGTTAATGACGCCGCGATTCAAGGCATTTTGCAGACTGCCATTCGCGGAGATATCGGCGACGGAGAGCGAGGTGAAGGTGGCTGTAATCTTCTGCGAATTGGAGGAATCAATGGCCAGAACGCCGTCAATGACCTTGGCGCGGACCTGTCTTTGCCACTCGGCGCGCTCCTCGGCGGTGGCCGGCGCCGTTACATCCACCTTGTATTGGGCCCACTTGTCTTCGAGCAATTGCTGGCGCACCTGGTTGGCCAGGGGCGCGTCGTCGGCCACAATCGCGATGTGCTTTCCCGTGCCTGCCTTGTGGTCCATGTAGTGGCTGAAGGCCAGCAGCGCGGCAATCAACAGGGGCATGGCGACGGTGGAGATTTTGAAGGCGCGGCCCCGAATTTGTTCCAGATACTCCCGCTTGGCAATCAATAAAATATTACGCATTGGCCTTGCCTCCCACGGTCTGAATGAAAATCTCTTCGAGCGACGGCTCAATCAGTTCGAAGCGGTAGATGGTCGCCCTGGCCGCGGCCTCGTGCAGCAGCTTCTGCGCGTTGCCGTGCGGCTTGAGCTTGATCTCCGCGTGGCCGGAGAAGTTTTTCGCTTCCGCGATCTCCTCGCTGTTCAGGAAGGCGGAGTCTCCCTCGAACTCGACAATCACGTGGTTGCGTTCGTAGCGGCTCTTGATCTCGCGCAGATTGCCGGCCAGCACGGCCTCGCCGTTGTTGATCAGGCAGATCGAGTCGCACAGCTTCTCCACCTGGTCCATGCGATGGGTGGAAAACAGGATGGCCTTGCCCTGGTCCTTGAGTTCAAGCAGCGTACGCTCGACCAGCGCGGCATTTACCGGGTCAAGTCCCGCGAAGGGTTCATCCATGACGATGAGCCCTGGGTCGTGCAGGAGCGTGGCAATTAACTGGATCTTCTGCTGCATGCCCTTGGAGAGTTCTTCGGTCTTCTTCTGCAGCGCGTCGGCGATCTCCATGCGCCGGGCCCAATCAACGGCCCGCTTGCGTGCCTCTTCCGCCGCAAGCCCGTGCAACTGGCCAAAAAAGACGAGCTGGTCGAGTACCTTCATCTTTTTATAGAGGCCGCGCTCCTCGGGCAGATAGCCGACCTGCTCCAGGCTATTGCGTTCAAAGGGCTTATCATAGAGATTAACCCGGCCCGAATCCGGCATGGTGATGCCCATCATCATGCGGATCGAGCTGGTTTTGCCCGCCCCGTTCGGCCCCAGCAGGCCAAACATCTGTCCGGCGTCAATGGATAGGCTCAGGTTGCTGACGGCAACCTTGTTCTCGTAGGCCTTGGTCACTCCCGCGAGTTCGACTACTGGCATGAATTCTCCCGCCGCTCAATGTGCAGTCCGGTTTCAGGCAAACCTGGGGGTTGGCCTGCAAGGAGTGTAACAAGGCCCTGCTGCGCGGACCGTGCCTTGCCCCGGATACAGGAATGTGCAAAAAGCTTCGAGAGAGTTCAAATGCCGCTGCGGCCAGCTCAATCGCTCCATTTCCCGCGTCCCCGGCCCGGCTCTTCCTGCATTGGTCCTGATTTCATAGGTCGTATCATCTGTGGGAAAAACAAGCATGGGAGTGCCGAAGTGCAAGGAAAGATTAATCTAACGTCCGGCAGAGAGGGAAACCAAAGAGTACCCCCACTGATGAAAGTTTATTGTGGCCGAGGAGGGAAAAATGTTAGCCTTTCTGGGTGGGTCGGAGGGTGGTAACCTATTAGATGCGGATAATAGTAACCTTCGGGGGGAGGCAATGGTAACCACATTAGCAGTACACGATTCCGATATTTTCAAGAACGAGCCTGTTGACGGGCCGACATTCAGGCCGCAGTCCCTCGCGGAGCTGGACGTACGCGAGGCAGTTCTTGAGGACCTGGCATTAAAAATTCTTTATCTTTCCGGTACTCTGTCCATTTCCGAACTGGCCGAAAAAACCCGGCTCAGCTTCGAGGTGATGAAGGAACTGGCTTCCCAACTGCGCGCGGAATTGCTCTGCCAGGTTACGGGAATGAACGGCTACATTCCGCAGATTGCCATCACTTCTCAGGGCAGGTCGCGAGCGATAGAACTGTTCTCCCAGAATCACTATGCGGGTCCTGCTCCAGTGTCTTTGGTGAGCTACGTCGAGCAGACCCAGCGTCAGAGCGTCCGGAAGGTAGAGGTGCACGCAGACGGCGTCCAGCGCGCCTTTGCGCATCTTGTGATCGGCAACGAGACCTTGCGGCAGTTTGGAACGGCTCTCAACTCCGGCAGTTCCATTTTTCTCTATGGTCCGCCGGGAGTAGGAAAAACTACCATAGCCGAGACATTGTCTCGGGTGGTTGCTGAGGATGAGGTGTGGATACCGTACGCGGTGGAAGTGGATGGCCAGATCATTACGGTCTTCGATCCAGCGATCCACAAGCGAGCAGCGGAGCCGGAGAACCGTGACGAACGCTGGGTGCTGTGCCAGCGCCCCGCGGTTCTGGCCGGCGGCGAGCTGACGGTTGAGATGCTGGACCTACAATTCAACCCGGTTACGAAGTTTTATGTCGCCCCCATACAAATGAAGGCCAACAATGGGGTACTGATCATCGACGATTTCGGGCGGCAGCGGATTCGCCCGGAAGATTTGCTGAACCGTTGGGTGGTTCCCCTGGATCGCAGGATCGATTTCCTGACTCTTGCGGGCGGAATGAAACTCGAGATTCCGTTCGAGATGCTGGTCGTCTTCGCATCCAACATGGACCCGGCCGAATTGGTAGATGCCTGTTTTTTGCGCAGAATTCAAACCAAAATCAAGATCGGCACGCTTTCAGACGGACAGTTCTGCGAGATTTTTCGCCGCGTTGCCGAAGAGAATCAAGTTGAGTATGAACCAGGCATACCCAAAGATCTCATCGATTTTATCCGCGGCACGTTGAAGCAGGAGCTTCGCCAGTGCTATCCCCGGGATATTGTGAACCAGGTCCTTTGGGCCGCGCGATACGAAGGCAAGAAAGCGCATCTCGATTACGCGGCCATGGCGCAGGCAGTCGAGGCTTATTTTCTGCGCGGGGCATAGGGCAACCGGGCGCGGCCTTCTGTGTGCGCGCTCAAGCCGGTTTTGAGCATGGGCAAGGAATCTCCGCATAATTTGTGAAGATTTGGGCCGCGATTCTTCGTATTGGATTCCGCGGCCGGTCTCAACGCTACATCCCAAGGCTCCGGGCAGATTTGTCCCCCCGGATGCGCGGCATTTAGCATCCGGAGTGTGGCAGGCCTCGACACTCCGGTGATGTATGTGCGCGGCGTGGGTCCGCGGGTGGCGGAGATGCTCGC
>JBAVYF010000208.1:0-1991 GCA_049698655.1 Occallatibacter sp.
CGGTCACAATGTAGGCCGGCAAAACCGCCGTGCCAGAGCCAGGAGTGCCCGTGTAACTCAGGCTCCAGTCCGGGATCAGCGGCAGATCGCCAGCCTGCGTCGAAAGCATCTTCACCCGGATTCCGCCCGTGATGTTGTCGGTATTCAGCACCACGTTGAACTCGGTCTTCATCTCGCGATCGATCAGGTCCAGCAGCACGGGGTTGGCGTAGATCGCCGTGGGCCGGACATGGAAGCCGTTATTGGCCACCATCTGCGCCACAGCCGACTTGATCCCATCCACGATTGATGCCGTCGTGCCGATGGTCGTCGTGAGGCCGCCCGCCACAATCTGCGGAATCACGCCCATGTACTGCGTGGTCGTCGGCGAGCTCAGGCTGGTGTCGTTGCCGTTCCACAAAGCCACGTCATGAGCCACCATCACGCCGCTTACCGTGTCCACCAGGTCTTTGGCCTGGAGATAGGCAAACTGCTTCTGCTGATCGCCCAACTCGATGTCGAAGAGGTTGTAGTTGATCTGCGAGACGATCGCCTTCAGCGGCACGCTCCGCTCCACGCGCGTCGGGCTTACCACCGTAGGCGAGATGCTGCGCGGATTCACAAAGCCGGCCGTTCCCGGATTCGGAATCGCCGTCTCCTCGAAGAACCGCGACGGATGCCCGGTCGCCGGAACCTGCTTGATGCGCTGCCCGAAGGGGCTCGAACGCCGGCAGATGTCGAAAATTTCGGTCTGATACAACGGAACTTCGATAGCGCCCGGCCCGATATAGTCTGCTGCCGCGTGAATGTCTGCAAAGGTTGCGTTCATAGGCTTTTCCGCCCCCTCCATGGGGCCGTTGCTTGAGTGATCAGTGATCAGTGGTCAGTGATCAGTTAACGTCGATCAGCAGTCAGGGCAGAGGTCACAAGCAACTGACCACTGATCACTGACAACTGAAAACTGCTTTTACGCGATTGCGCCTGCCCGCAGTAGTTGGCTCTTTACCGCAATGCGCTGTTCCAGGCTCAGCCCGGCCAGTGCCGCATCCAGGGTCCGCACGTCCACCGGGCCTTCGCCGATACCGTGCTTGGCCAGCATCTCGCTGGTTGTCGAGTGCAGCGTCCTGCGCAGCGGGTTCAACACATTTTGCGCAGCCCCAGCCTTCACCTCGGCCAACTCCCGTTCGGCAGCGGCCAGCTTCTCCGCCAATTCCGCCTCCCTCCGGCCCTGCTCGACGGTCGCCGAAATCCTCTCCACTTCGCCGGTCAAGACGCCTTGCCGCTCCTCAAGCCAGCTCAGTGTCCGCTCCAGCAGGGTCGTCGCGGCTTCCAGCCGCTCCGTAATCTCTTGCTCTTTGTTTTCCATTTCATTCCTTTCTTCAGTTGTCGGTTGTCAGTGATCAGTGATCAGTTGTCTGCTTTCAGCGATCAGTTACAGTTAGCTGCTATCGAGACGCGACTTCTCCACGGCTCTCTATCGATGGCTTGCTGTGAACCAATGACTGAGAACTGACAACTGTGAACTGTTTGTGCTAACTCGCCATGCGGAAGCTGGTCGCCCGGTAAGCCGCCTTGTCCCTGAGCAATATTGCCGCTCCGGTAAAGGTCACGCGGGTCAGCTTCCAAACCTCGGCCCGAATATCTTCCACCCGCGCGTCGGCCAGCTCATAACTCATGCCCAGCGCCTCGGGAGTCTGCGCCTGTATGGCCTCGGCCACCTCGGGAAAGTCTCGCGCGTAGAGATATCCCCGCACCACCAAACGCTGACCTACCAGATTCGCTTCGGTCAGCAACCCGATCTTGCGCCGCGCGTCGTGGCCGTCCCATCCCGGACGGTAATCTACCGCCATGCCCAGCAGCGAAGGCAGCGCCTTCTCCGCCGCCTCGCGGGTCAGCATCACCCGGTGTCCGCGCGCCCCCGCCGGCGCCTTGTCGCTGGCTGAATTCACCATCGTCAACACCCCTTCAAACGCCACCCGGTTGGGGTGCCCGTCCACATGGGGAATCTTTAC
>JBAVYF010000209.1:0-8140 GCA_049698655.1 Occallatibacter sp.
GCACCCGCCCGGAATGTACATACCGGCCCCGCCGATGCCTGCCGTTCCACCAGCCCCGACGCTAAAGCCGCCTGAACCTGGAATGGGGAAACTGCAGCAGTACGAGCCTCTTCTGCTTATCCTGACCATGGTCTTGCTGGTTGTTCTGCTGGTGACGATCATCTTCGTGATGAAGCATTAGGAGTGGAATCAGAGTCGATGTAACCCTTAAGCATGAATACTCTCTGGCTTTTTCAGGCGAAAAAGTCCAAATGAGACTTGTTGCGCGGTCACGGTAACCCTGTTTGCTTTCTAATCTGCCCTCTTATGATGCAGCCGCGCCAAGCAACCCCCCGCTTCCTTCGGGACTCCATTCCGCTCGCGATCCGTCAAGCTCTTTGGTAAACGTGATATGTGCGCGTCGGCACTTCCTGAATCCACTGGAAGAAGCCTACAGAATAAATCCTTCCCATGTGTGGGGGCCACGGATCGTTGATCCTGAGCGTGGTTCCCTTGCCCGAGGCGTCGTTGTCGCCGCGGATGCCCACGACGGTGATCATGTGTCCTGGGCTGCCGGCTCCCTCGCTATAGTCCTGAGAGTTCCACAGCATATCAAACATGAGTGGACCGTGCCTCAACAGAGACACCAGCCCCCTTGGCATGATCGACACAGCCGCTGCGGCCAGTACGAGAGAGTTGGCGCGCGCGAAACGCTCTGCGCCCGTAACAGGATCACTGGTATCCGAGAAGTTTGCCAAAGAGCCGTCGCTCATAACAAGGTCCGAAGGAGTCCGTGCAATCACGACAGGGACGATTGTGCTGGTAATCATTGCGGTGGAGGCGGCCCAGCAGGTGCATCTGTTGGGCTGCGCGAGAAAGTGAACGCGATGCAGAATCGGCGCATAGTCTTCGGTTTCCATCAGCGCATTCCAGGTGCAGGGACCGGCCTCGCCATCCTCCACCAGCCAGCTCTGCCGCTGAAAAATCACCACTGCATTGCGGGTTGCCGTTCCGTAGGAACCATCGATCGTCAGCCCGGGGCTCGGCCGCAGCTTTGCATTCAGTTGCGTCTGCAGCGCCCGGACGTCTTCACCCCTGGACCCTGTTTTCAGAATTTGGTTCATTGCGACCTCTCTCGACCGGTTTCGAGGCGTCGGATGCTTGGGGTATGGAACTGGGGAACCCCGCAAGTCTTACTCTTGCCGGTCATCATTTCCTCAGGAGTTACAGCCTTGCCCTGACGCAATCATGACTTGTGCAAAGCTTTCCCGATAGAACTCGATTTACTTCGGCTGATAGCCTATGCCCGCCTCTAAATTTATGTCAAGAGATTTCATCCGCCGGCAGTCTTCCAGCGGCCAATCATAGAGAGCGCTAATCCGGCCCGAGGCAATCTTTCCCAATCAATAAAGGCAAAATTCCACTCGCCAGGTGCCTCACACCGCCTGCGCGAGCAGAATGATGAGTTCCATTTGCGGGTTGAGGAGTTCTGCCGGGGCGTAGACGGCGAAGTTTCGGGCGCGCTGGACCGACTCCCAGACCGGCCCGCCTGTTTCGATGGCGAAGTACTGGTGGCGTAGTTTGACCGGGATAGACCGAGGCGGCGTCGCGACGTGCTGCAGGCGCAAACCGGGCAGGGCGTTACGAATCAGGGTCTCAAGTTGGGTTGCGGAGCAGGCTTTGAGCAATTGCGGGGTGCGGTCGATCAGCTCCGCGTCGCGGATGTCGGCCGAAATTGCGAGGTAGAATCGGGAACCCTCGAAGTAAGCATCTTTCTCGATCGAGGTTGCGTAAATCGTATCCCGGACCATTTTGAGCGGGAGCGCGACGAAGTTGCTGGGGACCACGGTATCCAGCATGGCGCGGATCAGCCGGTCGAGTTCTCCGAAGCACTCGCCAAGCTGCTCGTGATTGTAGGAGGGCAGGTCGCGGGGGGCGATTTTGCTGGAGAACGCAGTCAATGCGCCTCCCAGGTCGGAGAGTTCACTGAAGAGCAGTTCGGGTTGTATATTGCTCGATTCGAGAAAGTGGCGGAGTACGGGGAGATGGCTGTTGACGGTGTAGAGCAGCCAGAAATTGGCGATATCGGAGGCCGTGAAGTCGGCCAGGGACTGATTTTTCTGGCGACGGCTGCCGGAGAGCTGGCTGCTTCGCGCAACCAGCAACTCGACCATATTGCTGAGGATGCGTTTCAGGGTGGGATGCGCATGAATGTCGATGAGGGGTGGAATGTAGGCGGGGTCGACCTGGTATGTGCCGGTTTCTGAGCGGAGAATGCGGATGAAGCCAAGAAGGACCGAACCCTCGCGGTTCTCGCCCTCGGCAAGGATCTGAAGGTTCTTGCGCGCCACCTGAACCGGCTTCTCGCCGCTTCCCGTATTCTCGTCGCGGACCATCAACAGTTGAGCCGTGAAGCGGGTGCTGACTTGTCCGCGGTCCACCGCGACGTTCATGCCTCCGTGCAGATACTCCGGCACAGCAAGATAGAAGGTGCAGCTCAGGCGCCCGTCGAGAAAGCATTCGTCCAGTATCCGGGCCGGCGGGGGATACTCGGAGGCCGGAATGTCGAGCGAGAGCGCATCGGGGAAAATTCCCGAGGCGCGGGTGATGGCCAGTCTGCCCTCGGAAAGGGCCTTGGTATCAATCTGAATCTCGCCAAAGCCCCAGGAGCGGGCGTTCAGCGAATCCATGTAGAATCGCGCGCTGTCTTCAACGAAGCGCTCCTGCGCCTGCAAGTGCTGGGGCGAGAGAAACGTTCCCTTGGACCAGATGACGGGTTGAAGCTGTCGCATTTTCTGAGCAACCTCGGCTGAGAATGTGATGTTAACCCTTGAGTCGAGCGGCTGTCCAAACCAGATGCCGCAGACTGCTCTTCTATCGCGCTTACGCGGAAGGCGAAGAAAAAGAAAAACTCCGGCTGGTCAACATCATCCTCGCACAACCCCGCGGCGCGCGAAACTTATTTTTCGCAACTTCCTGGCATGACTGGTGTTCCGGCATCTGTAGCTTGCCGTAAAATTCCTGTAGACAGCAGCCCCTGTCTTGTGCTCTTCTCATCACTATCTGTTTCACCCGCATTTCCCCGCATTTCAGGAGCGTTATGGCCAGAGAGAGTACACAGCAAAAGCTCAGTCGCGTCCGGGCTCCCCGGGTGCAGATTACTTACGACGTAGAAGTCGGAAACGCCATTGAGTTGAAGGAATTACCCTTCGTGATGGGCGTGTTGGGCGATCTTACCGGGCAGCCTGAACAGCCGCTTGCCGCTTTGAAGGATCGCAAGTTCGTTGAGATCAACCCAGACAATTTCGACAAAGTGCTCAAGGGGATGGCGCCCCATTTGAAGTTCTCGGTTGAGAACAAGCTGAGTTCCGACCCCAAGGCGGGGCAGATTGGCGTCAATCTGAGCTTCGAAAGCTATGAAGACTTTTCGCCTGCCAAAGTAGCCGAGCAGGTAGGCCCCATCAAGGAGTTGCTGGACCTGCGAACCAGGCTCTCCAACCTGCGGGGAAGCCTGCAGGGCAACGATCAACTCGATCAGGCGCTGTTCGACGCGGTTTCAAAGACCGAAGAACTGAAGAAGCTGCGCACCGAACTGGGCACCAAGGCAGAGGGGGATAAAAAATGAGCCCTACAGCGAAGGCGCCGGCGGCGCAACCCGCCGCGGCACAGACGACTGAAGTATCGCTACTGGATCAGATTGTCTCCCAGGGGCGATTCGGCAAGGATACCGTTGCCCAGGAACGCGGCAAGGACATGGTGAAGGAGTTCATTAACCAGGTTCTTGAAGGGAAGATGACCCTTTCCCGCGACGCGGAAGCGACGATCGGAGCGCGCATTGCGGAGATTGACCGCATGGTCTCGCTGCAACTGAACGAGGTTCTGCACCACCCCTCCTTTCAGAAGCTGGAAGCCACATGGCGCGGAATCTGGCACCTGGTCACGCAGAGCGAAACCAGCGAGATGCTGAAGATCAAGCTGCTGAACGTCCCGAAGCGGGACCTTCTCAGGGATTTGCAGCGCGCGCTGGACTTCGACCAGAGT
Organism: Occallatibacter sp.; assembly: GCA_049698655.1. Classification (GTDB taxonomy): domain Bacteria; phylum Acidobacteriota; class Terriglobia; order Terriglobales; family Acidobacteriaceae; genus Telmatobacter. The sequence goes on from JBAVYF010000209.1 coordinate 4,021, forward strand.
GCGTTCTTCAAGAAGGTCTATGAAGAGGAGTTCGGAGTATTCGGCGGCGCTCCTTTCGGGGCGCTGGTGGGCGATTATGAGTTCGGCCGCAGCGGAGAAGATGTCGAATTGCTGGAGCGGGTCTCGCAGGTAGCCTCGGCGGCGCACGCCCCCTTCCTCACCGCGGCCTCGCCAGAAATGATTAACCTGACTGAATACTCCCAGTTAACTGGAATTCGGGATGTTGGAAAGGTTTTCGACAGCACCGAGTATGCGCGTTGGAAGGGGTTCCGGGCTACGGACGACTCACGATACGTGGCTCTTACTCTGCCTCATGTCCTGATGCGCGAGCCATATGGGAAGGATACGAAGCAGATCGACGAGTTCGCATTTGAAGAGGGCGTCGACGGCAAGGATCACTCGAAGTATCTGTGGGGCAATGCGGCATATGCCCTGGCCGCTCGGCTGACGAATTCGTTTGCCAAGTACGGCTGGTGTGCGGCGATTCGCGGCGTGGAGAGCGGCGGCCTTGTGGAAGGGCTGGCCACGCACAACTTCCGCACCGATGAAGGCGACGTGGCATTGAAGTGCCCCACGGAAGTCAGCATTACCGACCGCCGCGAAAAGGAGCTTGCCGATCAGGGTTTTGTGCCGCTGGTGCATTGCAAGGGAACAGACTACGCCGCGTTCTTCAGTGTGCAGACGGCCAACAAGCCCAAGCTCTATGACAAGCCGGAAGCCAATGCCAACGCAAGGCTTTCGGCCCAGTTACCCTACATGCTGGCAATGTCTCGCTTCGCGCATTACCTCAAGGCGATGATGCGGGACAAGCTGGGAAGCACGATGAGCCGCTCCCAGGCCGACATTTTCCTCAATCAGTGGATCGCGAATTATGTGATTGCGGACGATAATGCGTCTCCCTCCGCCAAGGCTGAAAGGCCGTTGCGCGAGGCTCGCATCGAGGTAATGGAAGTGCCGGGAAAACCTGGGGCGCTGCGCGCCGTGTGTTTTCTGCGGCCCCACTTCCAATTGGATGAACTCACAGTGTCTTTGAGGCTGGTAGCGGATCTTCCCCAACCCGCGGGTAAGTAGATCCACTGCCCCCTCTCTCTTGAACCGGAAATCCCCAACCGGCCTTTGAGCAAGGTCAAACACGAAAGGAATACGACATGGCGGTTGATTACTATCTGAAAATCGATGGCATGCAGGGCGAAGCGACTGACGCGGACTACAAGGATCAGATCAACCTTCTTTCCTTCTCCTGGGGCGGGAACCAAGTCAGTTCGGCCGGCACACGATCTGCCGGTTCCGGAGCGGGGAAGGTAGAACTCTCCGACTTCAGCGTCGTCAAGCACTATGACAAGTCAAGTCCGCAACTGTTCAAATCGCTGGTCTCTGGAACGCATAGCGCGACCGGCGTTTTGAGCGCGGTGAAGGCGGGCTCCGGCGGCAAGCCGTTTCTCAAGATCAGTTTCGAGGAACTGTTTGTGACCTCGATCCATGTTGCCGCGACGGACGAGCTTCCGACCGAGAGCGTTTCCCTCAGCTACAAACAGATCAAAATCGAATACAGCACGCAGAATGAGAAGGGGACTCTTACGGCTGTGGGGTCGGTGACGTACAACATCGGGACCAATAAGACTTCCTGAGGAACCATGACACCACTTGCGCTTTACCGCGAAGGTAAGCTGCGGGAGGCCATCAAGGCGCTTGGCGACGAGTTGAAATCGAATCCTCTCGACGCCAGGCGCCGCACGTTCCTGTTCGAGCTTCTGGTGTTTGCCGGCGAGTATGACCGGGCAGAGAAGCAGCTGGATGTTTTGGCGGGAGCGAGTGCCGAGGCTGCCGCGGGGACACTGCTTTATCGAAGCGCGCTGCATGCCGAGCGCACCAGGCAAGCCATGTTTGCCAACCGCGAGGAGCCTCCTTCAAAGCAGGAGGCCGTTTACGGCGGAGTTTGGAACGAAACGCCTTTCAGCGAGTTCCGCGACTCGGACCCGCGCATCGGCGCGAATTTAGAGGTGTTCCTGGCCGGCAGTTATACCTGGATTCCAATTCATTATCTGCGCAGACTCAAAATTGAGCCTCCCGCCAATCTACGCGACCTTATGTGGGCGCGTGCGCGCGTGGATACGAGCGCCGACTTTCGCCTTCAGGAACTGGGCGAAGTGCTGCTTCCGGTTCTTTGCCCCCTCTCTTCCCGTCATGCGGACGAAACCGTGCAATTAGGCCGCGAATCCGCCTGGGAGCCGGATGACACCCATGGCGAAATTCCTTACGGCGCGAAGATGATCCTCATCGATGGGGTCGAAGTTCCTCTGTTGGAGATTCGCAGCGTACAGTGGTCTGCCCCGGAGAAGGAGTCTCAAGATGCCTCTGCGTGAGGATTTGCTTGCGCCGATTGCGGGAGAGAATCCATCAGGCGCGGACCTTTACTACGACAAGGTCTTCGATCAGATCAAGGAAGCGCGCAGAGAAGACGACGAGAGTCTGCCGGAAGGGGACATGGTCCTGGCCCAGAAGAAGAAGGCGGACCATCGCGCTGTGATCAAGCTGGCGGGCGATGCGCTGGCCAAGAGGAGCAAGGATCTTCGGCTGGCCGGCTGGCTGCTGGAATCGTACCTCAGGGTTGAAGGGTTCCCGGTTCTGGCGCCTGGCATCGAATTGCTTCGCGCGCTGCAGGAAACTTTCTGGCCCACGTTTTATCCGCTGATCGAGGAAGGCGGAGACCTTGAACTGCGCATGCTCACGGTCGAAACGGCGGGGAAGCTGATAGCCGACGCGGTGCGCAAGGCGCCGCTGACCCGAAGCGGCCTGAGCTTCGAGGATTATTTGGAGTCTCGCTTCGTCGGCTATGAAAAAGACGCAACCACAGACGCCAAGCAGGAAGCGAGAAAGGATGCGATCGAGCACGGCAAGCTGAGCGCCGAGGATTTCGACCAGGCGTTTGCGGCAAGCCCAAAAAGCCTCTACGTGGATGCGGAAGCATCGCTGGCCGAATCGCTGCAGGCAACCGAGCTTCTCGATCAGTTCCAACAGGGGGTTTACGGTGACAACTCCCCCAATCTGTCGAAGCTGCGCGACGAGCTGGTGGAAGTTCATCAAGTGGCGGAATTGCTGCTCAACGAGCGGCGCAAGACGGAGCCGGATCCTGTGACGGTTGTCGAAGAGCCGGCCCGGGAGGGAGACGAACTGGAGCCGGGTGCCGGCGAGGGAGTACTGGAAGCGGGTGGAGAGCCGTCAAGGCGGCGCAGAACTGGCCCTCCTGGCCAGTTAGGCCGGATAGCCGATGCTTACGCGCTGGTGGTCGAAAGCGCGGAGTTTCTATTTGAAAAGGATCCCAAGTCTCCCATACCGTATCTTGTATGTGCCGGCTTGCGGCTGGGCGAGACTCGCATGCAGGGATCGTCACCGGCGCCGGGCTTTGCGGTGGGGCCGGGTGCGGAGATAAGGCAGTCACTGCGGATGCTGGCTACAAAGGGCGCGTGGATGGAGTTGCTGCGTGCCTCGCTCCCGATTCTGGCCAGCGAATGCGCCCGGGCGTGGCTCGATCTGCATCGGTACATCTGGCGAGCCGGGCAGGAGACCGGGGCGGAGGCAATCTCAGAGGCCGTGGCGGGAACGGTGAAGAGTCTTCTCGCTGTTCGGCCCGAGCTGCGGTATTGGACTCTTGAAGATGACACCGGAGCAGCGAACCCCGAGACGCAGCAGTGGCTGGATACAGTCGTTCTGCAATAGTGCATTTGCAGTGATTTCGAGGGGGAGAGTTGGCCAGAACCAAGTCTGACATTCTGATCACGCAGTCGCTGATTGATCGTCTGGCCGATGTGGAGCAGTGGCCGGAAACTCGCGCTGCATCCATCAGCATGTATCGCGATTCGCTCAAGCGGGATGTGGAGTGGTTGTTGAACACCAGGCAGCCCATCATTCCCGAGCTGGAATCCTATCCCTCCACCGCAGCCTCGGTGTTAAATTTTGGCCTGCCAGACATTCACAGCTTCGATGGCTCCGCGGGCAAGGAAAAAAATGCCCTTACTGCCTCCCTGGAGAAGTGCATCCGAACCTTCGAGCCGAGAATCAATCACCCTCGTGTATTCCTGGCCCGTTCGGATATGCTCAGCCGGAGTCTGAGGTTCCATAT
>JBAVYF010000210.1:0-4843 GCA_049698655.1 Occallatibacter sp.
GATTGACTGAGGCCTGCGAAACGCATATGGCGACTTCCGAATTATGGCAAAGAGTGTCCGCTTCAAAGTCTTCTTCACAGAAGTGGGCGGCAGTATCAGCGGGGAATGCCGGGAGCGGTTCAAGGAGCAAGGTCCAGTTCTGGATGTTCCTGGATGCGATGACGGTTCTCGCAGCCGCGGTGATTGCCACCGTTCACCGGCTGCATATGAGCCCGTTGGCGGGTGCAAGAGGGTTCTGGCACGGCACACTCATCCATGGCCGTTCCATGGGGATTCTGCTGACCCTTCTGTGCTTCTTCGTCATCGCGCTGCTGGTCACCAGCCGGCGGTTGAATCTGTATTCGCCCACCCGGCTCAACAACATTCTCCATGAGCAGCGCCTCAGCGTGCAGGCCTGCCTCACGTCCGGCTTGCTGCTCACCGGCACACTCTACCTGGCGCATGCCGAAGACATTTCCCGCAGCATCGTTCTGGTCACGGTGGGGCTGGTCACCATCGCTCTCAGCCTGCGCCGTCTGGTCTATCGCCTGCTGCTCTATCGCAAATTCGAGCGCGGGATCGGCACGCGCAATGTGCTCATCGTGGGCACCGGGCCGGAGGCAGTCGCCCTGCGCTATTATCTGGAGAGCATCCGCCATCTGGGATACAGGTTCAAAGGCTTCATTGCAGCCCCAGGCTCGGGCGACTCTTCCGGCCCCGCTTCCCGCCTTGCGGCAGCAGCAAGCGACGTGGTTGGCTCGCTCGATTCGCTCTTCCAGTACGCCAGCAAGCAGTTTGTGGACGAGATATTCTTCACCACGCCCTGTGAGCGCAGGGTCATCCAGGAAGTCCTCGCGCAGGCTCGCACCAACGGCGTGGACTTGCGCATGGTCCCCGACATGTACGATGGCCTCACCTTCAACAGCACCATCGAATACATCGGCAACTTTCCCACCATTCCGCTGCACTGCGGCAATGTTCCCGAGGTGCGTCTGCTGCTCAAGCGCGGGCTCGACATCGTCTTCTCCAGCATGGTGTTGATCCTCCTTTTCCCGATGCTGCTGGCCATCGCCATCGCCGTCAAGCTGGATTCTCGAGGCCCGGTCTTCTATATCTCCGAGCGGGTCGGCAAGAAGGGCCGAGTCTTCCACTGTTTCAAATTTCGCACCATGGTCTGCGATGCGGAACAGAAACGCGCCGAGCTGATGCACAGGAACGAGCGCGACGGCGTGCTGTTCAAGATCGCCGATGATCCCCGCATCACAAGACTAGGTCGCTTTCTGCGCAGGCACTCGCTGGATGAATTTCCTCAGTTCTTCAATGTTCTGCGCGGCGATATGAGCGTGGTGGGACCGCGTCCGCTTCCTGCCGGCGACGTACAGGACTCGAAACTTTCCTATCTGCGGGTTCTTGCCGTCACCCCTGGCGTCACCGGCCTGTGGCAGGTGATGGGGCGCCAGGATCCCTCGTCCGACAGCTATATCTCCCTCAATGTGGCCTATATCGAAAACTGGAGCGTCTGGCTGGATATCCAGATCATCCTGCGCACCTTCGGCGTGGTGCTGGCCGGCACCGGAACGTAGCTGGCTAGCCTCTGGGGATTAAACTGGAAGTGTGAAGATCGCACTTGCCCAGATCAATCCAACTGTCGGGGATTTCACTGGAAATCTTGAAAAGATAGTTGCTGCAAGCCGCCGTGGCGCTGCACAAGGCGCGCGGCTCACCGTCTTCTCCGAACTGGCCCTTTGCGGTTACCCTCCCGCGGACTTTCTGGAAAAGCCGAGTTTCCTGGCCCGCTGCCGCGTGGCCGTCGATGAGCTGGCTGAAGCCACCCGCGACCTGTCTACCGCCGTGCTGGCGGGCGTGGCCCTGCCGGCCGAGCGGGAAAGTGGCAAGCCGGCCGTCAACGCCGCGGTTCTGCTGGACGGCGGCCATCTGCTGCTCGAACAGCATAAACGCCTGCTGCCGTTCTACGACGTCTTCGACGAGCAGCGTTACTTTGCGCCGTCGCGGCCTCAGCAGGTGGTCGAACTGGACGGCGTCCGGCTGGCCATTACCATCTGCGAGGATGCATGGAACGACAAGAACTTCTGGCCGCGCCGCCTGTACAACTTCGATCCCATGGAAGAGTTGATGCGCCAGCAGCCGGCGCTGCACATTAATCTCTCATCGTCGCCCTTCTGGCACGGGAAGCGCGCGATTCGCCGCCAGATGCTGGCGGCCATTGCCCAGCGGGATGGCGTGCCGGTACTGCTGTCGAACCAGGTGGGCGGCAACGACAGTTTGATCTTCGACGGCTCCTCGCTGGCCCTCAATGCGCACGGAGAGCTGATCGCCCAGGCCGCCTCGTTCGGCGAGGATCTGGTTTTGGTTGATCCCTTTGACGCGCCAGTAGTGCCCGAACCGGAGGACGATGACACCGAGGCCGCTTACCGCGCCCTGGTCCTGGGCACGCGCGATTATGTGCGCAAGTGCGGCTTCCGCAAGGCCCTGGTGGGTCTTAGCGGCGGCATCGATTCGGCTCTTGTGGCGGCCATTGCCACCGATGCGCTGGGCGCGGATAACGTTGTCGGCGTCGGCATGCCCAGCCCCTACTCGTCGAAAGGTTCAATTGAAGACAGCCGCCGTCTGGCGGCCAACCTCGGCATTCGTTTTGAACTTATTGATATCAGCGGCCTCTTTGCTGAGTTCATCCGCGCCCTGGAGCCGCTCTTCGCCGGGACCAAACCGGACACCACCGAGGAAAACATACAGTCCCGAATTCGCGGCGACCTGCTCATGGCTCTTTCCAATAAGTTTTCTGCGCTGGTGCTGACCACCGGCAACAAGTCGGAGATGGCCGTGGGCTACTGCACCCTCTACGGCGACATGGCCGGCGCGCTGGCGGTGATCGGCGATCTGGTCAAGACCCGCGTCTACGCCGTCTGCCGCTGGATTAACCGTGACAGTGAGGTGATTCCGCGGACAATTCTCGAAAAGCCGCCCTCGGCCGAGCTGCGTCCGGACCAGAAAGACACCGACTCGCTGCCGCCCTACGAGGTGCTCGATCCGATTATTGAGGCATATATCGAGCGCTATGAGACCCCCGAGCAGATCGCGCAGGCTCACGGACTTTCCCCGGAGCTCGTCCAACAGGTGGTGCGCCTGGTGGAGCGCAGCGAGTACAAGCGCCAGCAGGCCGCGCCGGTCCTGAAGGTGACCTCCAAGTCGTTCGGCATGGGCCGCAGATTTCCCATTGCCGTCAAAGTCCAGGTATAAGCTAGAAAGTGGGAGCTTTCCCACGCCATAAGGAGAATCAACTTGATCCGTCTATCCGCCCGTTTAGCCAGCGCCCTGGCGCTGGTTGCAGTGTCTCTGTCTGTCTTGCAGGCTGCTGCTCAGCAGGATGTGCCTGCCGCGCCCGCGCAGGAGGTATCCGCGCCGGCCCCCGCAAGCGCGCCCGTCTTTCCTAAACCCGATCCCGCGAACTTCACCGCTGCAACGCCCACCAAGGAGACCGTCAACGCCTTTCTGCAAGCCAGTTGGGGCTACGATGAAACCCGCATCTGGCAGGTGCAGGCCATCCTCAAGACGCCCGTGGAAGGCATCAGCAAGGTGGTGATCTTCGTGGGCGACAAGAGCGGCAAGCAGAAGCCCGCGGTGGCGCAGTTTTTTGCTCTTCCCGACGGCAAGCACATCTTTGTCGGCGACGAGATCATCCCCTTTGGCGAGCATCCGTACGCGGAATACCGCGACCTGGCCAAGGCGCGCGCCGACGGCCCCTACCGTGGCTCGGCCGTGAAGGATTTGGAGCTGGTTGAGTTTGCCGACTTCCAGTGTCCCCACTGCAAGGACGCGCAGGCCAACATGGACAAGCTGGCTGTGGATTTCCCCAAGGCCCGCATCGTCTTTCAGAACTATCCACTGCCCATGCATCCCGCTGCTGCCGGCGCGGCCGCATACGGCTATTGCGTAACCAAGCTGGGCGGCAGCGACGCCTTCTTCACCTTCGCCGCGGCTGTCTTTGAAGGTCAGGACGGTTTGTCGAGCGCCGACGGCGCCACGCTGACCCTGAACAGCGCCGTGAGCAAGGCCGCCCTGGACCCAGCGAAGATCGCCGCCTGCGCTTCAACCCCGGCTACCGTTGCCGCGGTGGAAGCTTCGGTGAAGCTGGCCCAGGATCTGAACATCACACAGACTCCCACGCTGGTGGTCAACGGCCGCCAGGTTCCCGCAAACGCACCGTACGACACCATCAAGCAGATCATCCGGTACCAGGCCAAGCTGGACGGCGTGGCGAACTGAAACCAGTAAGTCAGCGAGCCGGAGGAATTGCCGGCGGACAGGCATCAAGCAAGGGCAGACAGGAGTTTTAGACTGTCTGCCCTTGCCGCGTTAGACGGAACTCTGCGATCGGTATGCGTAACCAAGCCAGCTGACCTGCCGGCTCGCTATCGCGCCGGCCCCCTCTCCACGCGCATCATAGGCGAGTGGCCGGCTGCCTGAGTGCCGCGGATCACGTGGGGCGTCATGATAATCAGCAGCGTTGCATAGTTTTTCTGAGTGGTGTTGCCGGTCAGATTGTTCAGGCCGGGAATCTCGCTGATTCCCGGAGTGCCGCTGACGGCGCGGCTCTCCGACTCGTCCAGCTCGCTCACCACCTCCACGGCCTCGCCCTGCTTCAGCGTCACCACCCCTGAATAGGCGCGATTGTTGAGCACTGGATTGCCATTGATGGAGGTTCCCGAGAGGGCGTCGATCTTCATGTCGATGGTGAGAGCAACCTCGTCGTTGCGCATCACCTTGGGGGTCGCCTTCAGAGTCAGGCCCAGGTCCTGGTACTCCACCTGCGGAATATTCGGCACGCTGCCGCTGTAGGAAGCCA
>JBAVYF010000211.1:0-4986 GCA_049698655.1 Occallatibacter sp.
CGCGCCCTTCCATAGAACCCGAACCGGCGTGTTGGCCACCGACGAGCTTCCCACAACCCCCTCCACCTGGCAGGAATCGTGCGCATTGATGGTGGAAGAGACCACATAGCTGTGAGAACCGGGAAACTCAACCACGCCTCCATAGGGAGCAACACCGCCGTGGTAACAAGCATCAAAAGCCGCCTGAATCGCCGCCGTGTCGTCTGTCGAGCCGTTGCCTACTGCGCCAAACGCGGAGTTCGTCACGTCGTACCGCGGCCCGATGCTCATGTTGTTTGCCACAGATAGTGTTGTCGAAACACTCACCGGTCCCGTAAAAGATGCCCCCGCGAGCGATGCTCCGCCCAGGTTCGCCAGCGCGCTTGAAGCCGTGGAAGCCCCGGTCCCTCCGGCCGTTACGGAAACCGTGTTTGTGCCGGAGAGGGTTGTGCCTGCTCCGCTGTAATAGGCAATCTGCCCGCTGGTCCCCGTGTTGACCGTCCCGCTGGTGCTTCCGCTGCCGCAGGCCGTCCCCGTATTCGTGACATAGCCAGAGTTGTCGATCTGTAGGCAGTTGTGGCCGCTGCTCGCCGCAAGCCCTGGAAATTGAATCAATGCCGCGCCCGTGAAGGCGGCATAAAGAGTGCTGCTGTTCCCCCCATATACTTTGAGCTGAGTCCCTGATCCAGTCTCATAGTTGATGCGCACAACCCCGGTAGCGTTCGAGGTGTTGATGTACGTGTCGCCGCTGTTGGTGCTCTGGTATGCCTTGAAACTGTCCAGTCCGCCCGTGGCCGAATTCAGCGCCCAGTTATTGCTCCCGTCCTTCACCATGTACCACTGGCTGTTGCCGTTCCAGTCCTTGTAAATGAACGACTCTTTTTGGCTTGTCGTCAGTCCCGCCCACAGCGTCGCATCGATCTCCGCGTCGGCCTGGTTCTTTACCGTTGTGGTCCCCGCTAGAGTTGACGCGCCCCCCACCTGCAGCGTCCCGTTGAACTGCGCATTTCCGGTGTTGCCGATCGTCGCCACGGTCGTCTCGCTCGCGCCGCCTGACCCGATCACCACTCCGCCGGTCCCCGCGTTGTTCGATCCGTTCAACACCACAGCGCCGGTTCCTGCCGCATTGATCACCGTCTGGTTGTTCGTGCTCGACTGCCCGTTGTTATACTGGCCCACCGACAGCCGGTACACATTGTTCAGCTCATCCAGTATCTGGTAAAACTGCTCGCCGGCCGTCGCGTCGCTCAAACCCATCGTCCAGCGGTAGCCGTAGTCGCTTTGATAGCGGTCCAGCAGGCAGCGCTCGTTTCCTGCGCCTGTCCCCAGGCGATAGTGGTTGGTAACCGTCGCGTCTTTCTGGCTCCCGTACCAATCGCCATTCATGCCGTTGAAACTCCGGTGAAATGTGTCAAGAAAGCTGTTGCGCGTGCCGTTGTCGGTCAACTGACCGGTAAACATCGTTCCCCCGGTCATCCAGTTGTTGTACGAACTGCCCGCATCCGCCACAACCTGATTCGTCGAGTTTTCGTTCCGCAGCCCAACGATCGTGTTGTTTTGCGCGTTCGCTCCCAGGTGCAATGCCGTCGAACATCCCTCTACGTCTCCGCCCGTGAAAGTGTTCCCATCGCCCTGTTGCAGGTTGATCCCATAACTCCCGCTGATTGGGCTTCCCCCGCTCGTCGGACAGTCGATGTGCAACCGCACAAACGTGCTCGCATTTACCCAATCTGTCGTCGCAGGATTCGATATCTGATGCCCGATGGCGTTCACCGCCGTCTGGTATCCATTGAATTCGTTGTCGAGAAACGTTCCCCCGGTATAATTCCCTGTCCCGTCCAGTGTCATTCCTGTCTGGTTCGAGTTACCAAGAAAATACAAGCTTTCCAGGTCCATCTCCTGCGTGCGATAGGCCGTCAGTCCTTGCGCCGCTCCGCTGGACGAAGCCGTAGTGTTAATCACCACATTGTCCAGATGGAAACCCATTGTGTCCGCGGCATAGGTCGGGTCTCCCACCTGCACCATCGCTCCTGTTCCCGAATACAGAAACACTGTGCCGCCCTGGCTCCCGCTCGCCGTGCTCGTCCCGCGCAATGTGCACCCGCGCAGCGACACATTCCTCGTGCCCGCCGCCACCATCAACTGATTAGCCGTCGAAATCGTCGCGCAAGGCAGCAGAACCGTCGCATTTGCCGTCGAAATCATCAGGTTAGATCCCATCGACAGAGTGCCCGTGAAATTGCGCGCATCGCACGTTCCGCCATTCGTCGAGCTAAGCCCGCTCAGGCACGCACTTAGCTTGGCTCCGAAATCCGATCCGGAAAACTGGTCCACCTGGTACAAAGCCCCTAATTTCACGCTCGTCAGTGGCCCGGTCATTGTCGCGCCTGTCAATGGCACGGCTAAGGCAGATTCTTCGTCCACATAGTGCTTGTCCGCCGCTTGCAACGGCAGCGTCGGATCGCAGCACAATGTCAGCGGCCCGCTCAACGTCCCGCCCGATGCAGTCAGCAGGCTTCCCGAAAGCTCCGCGAGCGCCTGATCCACATAGGCCTTGTTCACTGCCTGCACGGCCCGCGTTGCCGGCATCAACTGCGCCTGCACCTGCCCCAGCGTCGCCTGCGTCCCCGCCGGCACCACCCAGTATTGGGTGTTAGTCGAGCCATCGCTCATGTAGTAGACCGCCGTGTAATACAACCCCGCCGGCGACGCCCCCAGATTAGGCGCCAGATTCACGCTCACAAATCCGTCTGGCGCAATCGTCACCGTCGTGCTGTCGGCCGTCACCAACTGACCGCTCGCCGTGGTAAACGATGGCCAGCTCACTACCAGTGTCCCGGTGCCGGGCTGTCCGTTCGCCAGATACACCGTTCCCTGAACCGTCGTTGTGCTGACCGCCTGCGCCGGGGCCTTGCTTGCTAACCCCAGGAACATCAGGCATAACTCAATCAACAAAAGTCCAATCCAGCCGTTGACGCGCAACCACTCGTGATTTGTGAGCTTCATCTGCCTCTTTTCTTTCTTCCGGGGAGCTGGACGAACAGCCCATCTCCTGCCATGCTTCCCGCAATGACTTGTCTTCGGGGTCAATAATTCCCTGGGAGCGACCCAGTTCCGTCGCCACAATTCACTAACTTGCCGGGTCCCCCACCCTCGGCGCGTCTTTGTTTTTGCGCCGTCGGGGTCCCCAACGACAGGTCTTCGTCGTTGGGGTGACCTAGGGTGGGAACCCACGAATCTCAACTCGTCTTCGCTGACTTGCTAACTCGCTAACTCCTCGTCCAGATCGTCTTCTTCGCCAGTCCATTCCGGCTCCAAAGCCAGCTTCTCGGCATAACTGCAAAGCTGCTCCATCACGACTTCGTCCTCGCAGTTGATGAGCCCGTCCGCCAGGTCAAACAACAGCTTGGCGCTCGTCGCATTGCCTTTGATCAAGCTGTCGTACAGCGCGTCCACTATCTTCGCGCTGTTATCTCCCACCTTCTTGTCCGCCTGCGCGTTCAACTTTGCTTTGCCGCTGTTGACCGCCTTTGCCTGCGTCCCTGTTCCACGCGGCTGACCTGCTGCCGCACGCCTCTCTCTTGCCATTACCATTTGTCCGCCAATCCCGTCCCGCCATTCCACGGCCTCGCACACTTCTCCGTTGAAAGGGAAAGGGGTGATTCCTTGTGGGAACCACCCCTGCATTCGCCGAATTGGTTTCGTCGCGAATCGCCCATACTCAGCGGCTTCGTCTTTCTCTGAAAACCGCCTTGCAAAGCTTTCGCAGCTCCGTGTCAACTCGGAAAATGTTCTGATCTCTTCCAGATCCTGTCAGATGCCCGTCTGCCTTTGGCCGCTTCCGACACTTCCATCCGCAGCTTTTCAATAAGACAAAACGTCCATCCGACCTCTGAAAATGTTTTCAGTCTCTCCCCACGTTTGCGAACCGCGGAAGTGGTCCGAAAAATACCAGGAAAGCCTCGTCCTCGCTTCCCTGTCCTCTCATTTCTCGTTTTTCCTCGTTGAATGTTCTTAGCTTAACGAATCTCCAGGAAATTTCCTGCAACAGAAATAACCACGCGGTTCTCTAGTTGATTCAACCACTTAATCGAAAATCTCCACTCTCTCTTTGTTGACAAGGTACCCGAGCGGAAGCAAATCAACTCCCAATATGGAGCGTTTTCACGCCCCGCGCAAATGTTCTACGATATTCCGGTGACCTCTCCCCCCCACCACGCTCCTACTCTGCTCGTCCACGGGGGCGCATGGGCCATCCCCGCTGACGCCGCTGCCGCCCACCAGGCCGGTGTCCGCATCGCGCTGGAAACCGGCTATGCCATCCTCTCTCGCGGCGGATCGTCCCTCGATGCGGTCGAAGCTGCCGTCTCCGTCCTCGAAGATGACCCTACCTTCGATGCCGGCCATGGCAGCTTTCTCACCTCCGACGGCCGTGTCCAGCTCGACGCCCTCCTCATGGACGGTGGCCGCTTGAAGGCTGGTGGCGTGGCCTGCGTCGAGCGCCTCCACAACCCCATTCAGGCTGCCCGTCTGGTCCTCGAACACAGCCAACACGTCTACTTCGTCGGCGCTGGCGCCGAGCAATTTGCCCAGGCCCACGGCATGACCCTCATCGACAACGCTGAACTGGTCCTCGACCGCGAGCGTGAGCGCCTCACTCATGCCAAGCATCGCGAGGCCGCCGGCCTGCGCGACGCCACCTTCTCTGGCCTGGATTCCCCCCTCCAGCCCGTCCTCCACGACGACAAAGACCCCGAGACTGCCGTCGTTGACGATCCAGCGCGTTTCAGTAGTCATGACACCGTCGGCGCCGTCGCCCTCGATGCCCGCGGCAACCTCGCCGCCGCCACCTCCACCGGTGGCACCCTCAACAAAACTCCCGGCCGTGTCGGCGACTCCTCCCTCATCGGTTGCGGCTGCTACGCTGACAATCTCGCCGCCGCCGTCTCCCTCACCGGCTGGGGAGAACCCATCATGAAGCTCGTCCTCGGCAAATGGGCCACCGAC
>JBAVYF010000212.1:0-1724 GCA_049698655.1 Occallatibacter sp.
GATCGAAGGTGCGCGGGTGAAGAAGTGGATCCTCGGGTTGGGCCTGGTGGTCGCAGCGCTGATTCTCATGGTTCCGGCATCGAGCCTCTACTTCGAAGTGGGCAATGGCAAGGGTTGCACGAGTTGCCACGAGATGCAGCCGCTCTATGACCAATGGGGGGCCTCAAGTCATCGCGGCATCGCGTGCGAGAAGTGCCACGGCGGGGCGTTCACCACGGACATTTCGTTCCACTTGAATAACGCGGAACGTGCGTACTCGCACCTGTGGGGCGACCTCCCGGAACAGATCGGGTTTGACAACAAGTTCGCACAGGCCATGACGGCGCAGTGCAAGAGCTGCCATCGCCAGGAATACGCCGCGTGGCAGGCGGGTCCGCACAGCGCGACCTACACGCGAATCTTCCTCGACAAGAAGTACAATGCGGACAACATGCTGATGGATGATTGCCTGCGCTGCCACGGTATACAGTTCGAAGGCGGCGTCGCGGATCTGGTGACTCCAGTCAACCGAAAAGGCCCGTGGCGGCTGAGGGACGCTAAACTCGCCGACATACCGTCGATGCCATGTGTGACGTGCCACGAGATGCATCACGAAGGCAAGCCCATGAACAAGACCGGGGAGAAGGGCAGCGTCCCTGGGCCCTCGCAGGAGATCACGCGGCCCTCACTGGCGCTGTTTGACCGGCGCACGAAACAGTACATCCTGGTTGCGGAACTGCCCCTGCCAGTGATGTTGGAAGGGGACCGCGTGGTCAAGATGAGCAAGGATCAACGACAGGCCCTCTGTTACCAGTGCCACGCGCCGATTTCCACGCGGCAGGTCGGCAGCGGAGACGACCGTACAGGAATCGGCGTACACGAGGGCATCAGTTGCCTGGCCTGCCATGCGCAACACGGGCAGACCACCAGGGCGTCGTGTGCCACGTGCCACCCCAAGATGTCGAATTGCGGCCTGGACGTGGAGAAGATGGATACGACGTTCGCTTCCGGCAAGAGCAGGCACAACATCCACTGGGTGAAGTGCGGAGACTGTCACCCGAAAGGTGTTCCGAAGAAGCGTCTGCAGCGGCTCACACGCTCGCCTCAGGGGCCACTCAAAACCGGCCAACGATAAACCGCTACCCCCAAGACGTCAACTGGGACACGAGGGCGATACCCTCCGTCCTGTGGGAAATCGGTTCCGTTCCAACGAAGTGCGGCTGTGGCTGAGCTTTGATCCCCTGAAGACCTCCTGTCTTACAGGTGTGGCCATCCGAACCCCTCATTTCAGCTTTCGCCCTAAACCGGCTCCGCACGAAGCGCGCACCACTAGCTTGCAGCCAAGCAGAATATCACGGGCGGGCATATCCGGGCGAGAGACGCGCTCGATCATCGCCGCCATTGCCGCTTCTCCAATATTCCTCCAAGGCTGATGAATAGTCGTCAGCGGAACCGGCAACAGGCTTGCGTACTTCAAGTCGTCGAACCCGGCAATCCGAATATCTTTTGGTATGTGATAGCCGAGTGCAATCAGGCTTCGCATTAGAATCCCGGCAGTTCCATCGTTGGCGCAAATGATCGCGTCCGGGCGAATGGACTCGACCATTCGCCGTACTGCAGGCTCTTGAGAAGGGTCGAACCGCTGAACGAACTCTGCCTCATACGACGTGCCCGAAGTGGACAGCGCTTCCCGGTACCCCGATATCCGGATCGCGACTGTCGCTGCAGAGCCGGGATAGGAGAGG
>JBAVYF010000213.1:0-1789 GCA_049698655.1 Occallatibacter sp.
CAATGTTGAAGCAAATCTACGCGCGCTGGATGTACGAGTGGGAGACGCGGCTCACGACGCGCGACGAAAATCGCGTGGTGCGGCCGCTGGAGTGGGGCTTCGAGTGGGTTGAGCCGTTTCTTCGCGAAAACGACTTTGCGGAAGCACTGCCAGCCCCGGAGATTGCGGGCGACTCAGAGCTGGCCGAGGCCGCGATGGTACTCATCAATCAGTTTTTGATTCGCCACAGCGACACCTTCTTCAGCTACAAGCGGCCCACCGACTTTCGGCTGGAAGAGCGGCACCCGGAGCTGTTTCCGACCAACGTGCGGCCGGAGACGCTGGCGCAGGACGCCGCAATCAAGCAGCAGGCTGCCGAGGGAAAGATTCCTCCGGCGCAGTTTTTGCGCTTCACCTCGCCGGAGCGGACACCCTACCCGGAAAACGACCTGGTGAACGCACGTTGGTATCCAGCCCCTGCGCACAAAGATCCGAGGCGGCCCAAGCAGGCCATCGTGGTGATGCCACAGTGGAATGCCGACGCCTTCAGCCACAACTCGCTGTGCGCCATCTTCAACAAGATGGGGATTTCGGCGCTGAGGCTCTCAAAGCCCTACCACGACATTCGGCGGCCGGTGGAGCTGGAGCGCTCGGACTACGCGGTCAGCGCCAACATCGGCCGCACGATTTCGGCGTGCCGCCAGGCGGTGGTGGACATTCGCTGCTGCCTGGACTGGCTGGAGGAGCAGGGCTACGAGCACTTCGGCGTGCTGGGAACCAGTTTGGGCTCCTGCTACGCCTTCCTGGCCAGCGCGCACGACGCGCGCCTGCGGGTGAATGCTTTCAACCATGCGTCCACAGCCTTCGGCGACGTGGTCTGGGCCGGGCAGAGCACACGCCACGTGAAGCAGGCGCTGGAAGAGGCCGGCCTCTCGCAGGAGCGCATCCGGGCCCTGTTGGCAGCCGTCAGCCCGTGCAGCTACTACGACAAGATCATGCGACCCGAAGCAGGCGGACCGGGCAAAAAGGTTCTGCTGGTCTACGCCGACTACGATCTGACCTTTCCGAAGGAGTACTCGCTGAAGGTGGTGGACGCCTTCCGCCGCATCGGCCTCAACTTCGAGAAGCGGGTGCTTCCCTGCGGCCACTACACCACCGGCGAGACGCCCTACAAGTACATCGACGGTTGGTACATGGGCTCGTTCGTTTACCGGGCGTTCAAAGCGCTGCGCGAAGAGAAGGCTGCGGGCCTGAACGCGGCTGCCGTTGATTTGGCCCCGGCGCATTTGGAAGACCCAGAAGAGGAAGCTGTCTCGCGCTAACAGGTTCTTACTTTACGGGGTTGCGTCTGCGATTTGTGACAAAGACAGCAAGTTAGCACCGCTTCGCGGAGGTAGCAAGTTAGCAAGTTGGCGATTTCCGCGTCTTCTATTAAACGCGAATTGGCGGATGGCCGAGAAGCGAAATTCCGAAGCCGGTGTTGCCGCCTTCCAAAACTGTAAATCGGCGAGGCGCATTGCCTGTGAAAAGAGCCGGTGAAGGGTCTAAAATTCCAGTATGACCGACCGCATGTCTTTGACTCTTGCCCAGGCCGACCCCGAAGTTGCCGCAGCTCTAGCCCACGAAACCCTCCGCCAGCACGAGGGGCTGGAGATGATCGCCAGCGAGAACTTTGTCTCCGAAGCCGTGCTGGAGGCGGCCGGCTCCATCTTCACCAACAAGTACGCCGAGGGTTACCCTGGACGGCGCTACTACGGCGGCTGCGAGTTCACCGACGTGGTGGAAAACCTGGCGCGCGACCGCGCCAAAC
>JBAVYF010000214.1:0-13621 GCA_049698655.1 Occallatibacter sp.
GCCGAGGGAGCGCAGCAACTCCACGCGGCCTACCTCAAACCAGACCAGGTAGTTGGCGTAGTAGACGACGTTCATCTGGTCGGTTTCGGCGTAGCGGACCCTGATTTCGGTGGTCACGTGCATAATGCGGTTCCTCAGCGTCTGATAATGCTAGAATTTCGTCCCCGGTTTTCCACGTGGAACACGATCTTTTCCACATTCTTCCGGGATTGCCTGGTTTTCTCCCTTACCCCCTTCATCCTGAGGACGCGATGAAAGTTCACAGTCTCACAGTTTCACAGGAAATAGGGGGGAGGGGGTACTCGGTACAGACCGGGCACATCCCTGACACTATTCCGTGCTCGGCCTTTTTCGGCTCTTGAGCCCACTTTGACCTCATTGCCCGCTCTGACCTCTCATTGAGGTTGTGCGCCGGAGAAGGGTAATTGTCTGCAAACCTGGGCGCCATTTCAACACAACCCGTCTCACGGCTTCACGTGGGTGAAGAAGGGCAGCTTGGTGATGTCGTTGAAGATGATGAAGGCAAAAAACGCCACCAGCAGCACAAACGCTCCTTGGTAGATGCGCTCCTTGACGTTGATGTTAATGTCGCGGCGGAGGGTGCTTTCGATCAGCAGGAAGAAAATCATGCCGCCGTCCAGAATGGGGAATGGCAGGAGGTTGACGATGCCTAGGTTGAGGCTGATGATTCCTGCCAGCCCAATCTTTGGCCCCCAGCCCTTCATCTCCGCTGCCTCGCCGGCCATGCGTGCGATGCCCACCGGCCCGGCAAGCTGGGAGACGGAAACCTTATGCGTGAAGAGTCCGCCCAGCACCTCGAAGATCAGAAACGACTTGTCCGCGCAGAACTCCCTGGATTTAGTCATTGCCTTGCCCAATGGGAGCGGGTCATCGCGATAGGGAGTGGGCACGGTGAGGAAGCCCAGCTTCCAGCCACCGTCGAGCATGGCGGGATGGGCGACGATGGGGGCGAGAGTGGCGCCGTTGCGCAGGATGACGAGCGAGAGCGGCTTGCCGTGGCCGGCCTTCATGTAGGCAAGCAGCGTGGTCACAGTATGGAAGGGGTGACCATCGACGGACTGGATGGCGTCGCCGGCGCGCAGGCCTGCCTGGTCGGCTGGGGTGTCCGGCTGCACTTCCTGGATGCCGATGGGGCCGACCCGGAACTGAGGCAGAAGGCCCGCGTAACTCACGTCAAAGTCATCGTTTTTGGCGGTGGCGGGCACGTGGAGGCTCAGTTGCAGGGTCTGGCCGCCGCGCTCGACGGTAACCGGCACGGTCTGGTTCGCGTTCAGCTTGGAGCGTTCGTAGATATATTCCCAGTCTGGATTGTCTGCGTCTGCAAAGCGGCTGAGAATGTCGCCGGGTTCGATACCGGCCTGGTCCGCCGCCGAGCCTGGAGTGACCCATTCGACGGTGGAGGCTTTGACTTCGACTGCGGGGACCTCGTTGATCCAGCCGAAGTAGGCGACCATCAGGACGAAGGCCAGGACGAAGTTGGCGACGGGTCCTGCCGCGCCGATGAGCATCTGCTGCCAGCGGGGATGCGAGGTGAGGGCGCCGGGGTCGTCTATCGGCGCCACGGTAGCCGTGCCGGTGGCGGCGTCGCCGAGTTCGCTGAAGTTCTCGCCGGCCATCTTGACGAAGCCGCCTACGGGCAGGAGGCAGACCTTGTAGTCGGTGTCGCCGTATTTCACGCCGAAGAGACGCGGGCCGAAGCCGAAGGAAAAGGCCTCGACGCGGACGCCACACAACTTGGCGACGGCAAAGTGGCCGAACTCGTGCACCACAACCATGACGCCGACAAGGATGATAAAGGCGACAGTAGAAACCAGAAATTCATGCATAAATGTGCTTTTTTTCCTTCGATAAAGCGCCAAAGCGCGCAGTGTCCGGGTCAGGTCGTCCGAGTTTATGCCAACAGCGCATGCGCTGTTTGGCGCGCCTCGCGGTCCGCCGAGAGCACCTCGGCGATGGTGGCCGGGTGCGCCTCGCGCGTGGCTGCGAGCACCTTTTCTATTGTACGCGGGATACCGGTGAAGGGGATGCGGCGATCCAGGAAGGCCTCGACGGCGACCTCGTCGGCGGCGTTGAGGGCAATGCAATGGGCTCCGCCTTTTTCCGCGGCTTCAAAGGCCAGGCGCAGGCAGGGGAAGCGCTCCAGATCGGGCCGCTCGAAGTCCAGATGGCTGAGCGTGGCCAGATCGAAGGTGAGCGTGGAGGCAGGGCGTTCCGGGTAGGACAGCGCATAGAGGATAGGCAGGCGCATGTCGGTGACGGAAATCTGCGCCAGGATGGAGCCGTCCACGTACTCGACCATGGAGTGAACGGTGGACTGCCGATGCACCGTGACGCGGACCTGCGCGGGCGTCACGTCGAAGAGGCGGCAGGCCTCGATGACTTCGAGGCCCTTGTTGAGCATGGTGGCCGAGTCGATGGTGATGCGGCGGCCCATGACCCAGGTGGGGTGCTTGAGGGCCTGCTCGGGGGTGATCGTTGCGAACCGGTTGAGCGGGAGCTTGCGGAAGGGTCCGCCGGAGGCCGTCAGCCAGATGGTCTTCACCTCGGAGTGGGCGCCGACACGCAGGCATTGATGGACGGCGTTGTGCTCGCTGTCGATGGGCAGGATGGGGACGTTGCGCTGGCGTGCGGCCGCGGTGAGGATCTCGCCGGCGGCCACCATGCACTCCTTGTTGGCCAGGCCGACGGGTTTGCCGGCCAGAATGGCGGCGTGCGTGGCTTCGAGGCCGGCGACGCCGACGATGGCCGAGACGACAAAGTCGGCTTCGGGCAGGGTGGAGCAGGCGACAGTGCCCTGGGTTCCGTAGACGACCTCGACGCCGGAGACGCCGGCCTGTTTGAGCCTGGCGGAAAGTTGGCCGGCCAGCTCTTCGGTGGCCAGCGAGACGAGACGCGGCCGCCAGCGGGCGGCTTGTGCGAAGGCCTCGTCAAGATTGCGTCCGGCAGCCAGCGAGGCCACCTGATAGCGGTCGGGAAACTGCTCGACGATGGAGAGGGTGCTCTGCCCGATGGAGCCGGTGGAACCGAGAATGGCGAGTCGTTTCAAGGTAGTTTTATTATTCCTCTTGCTTCCATTATCGCTCGGGAGAGGCACAGAAGGGCGCAATGCCCTTGCTCGCCTACGCGGAATGCAATTTCATGAAGTTGGATTCCCTCCGCGGCTAAAGCCGGGACTGTTTTGGCGCTGCTGCGGCACGGCTAAAGCCGTGCCCTTTCAAAGCCGCTGATTCCGGGAAAACCCATCAGAACCGCTGCTGAATAACCTGAGCGTACCACAGCACCGGAGCGGCCAGGAGCAGGGCGTCGATGCGGTCCAGGACGCCGCCATGGCCGGGCAGCAGGGAGCCGGAATCCTTGACGCCGGCCGAGCGCTTGAGGGCGGATTCGGCCAGATCGCCGACCTGGGCAGCCACGTTGACTACCACGGCCAGGACCATCCAGTACCAAATGTCCTCGGGATAGGAGAGCCAGGCCAGGTCCCGCATCTGCAACAGATGAGAGAGGCCAAGCAGGACACCGGTGGCCAGCAGGCTGCCGCCCACCGAGCCGAGCGCTCCTTCCCAGGTTTTGTTGGGGCTGAGCGTGGGCGCCATCTTGTGCCGGCCCCAGGCGCGGCCAATGTAGAGGGCGGCAGTGTCTCCGGCCCAAACCGCGCACAGCAGGAAGGTGAGCAGCGAAGGGCCATTGGCCTGCTCGCGCAGGGCGGGCAGGGAAATCAGGGTGAATCCGAGGTAGAGCAGGCAGAAGATGGAGGCCGAGGCGTCGGCCATGAGCTGCTGAACGGGCCGGAAAAAGGTGCAGTAAACCAGCAGGCCCAGGCTCAGAATGCCGAGAATGGCAGCGGGCTGGTCGGGCCACTCGAAGTAGCCGGCAAAGAGCGCCAGAATGGCCACCAGGACGGCGATGCGCGGCGGGCTGGCCCCGGCTTTCTCCGCCAGGCCGAGAAATTCCCATGCGGCCAGAGCGGCAATCGCGGCCACGGCCAAGGTAAACAGCCACTGCCACCACGGTCCCAGGAAGACCAGGAGCAAGACCAGGGGGATCAGGATGAGAGCGGTGAGTATACGTTTCATTCAGGGATGAGAATACACTGCCGGGGCAGGGTGCGTACCGGCAGACAGACAGCTATAGGGTGAATTTAGACGAGAAGAACCGGGAACCGAAGCTCAGTGAGCGCCTTTCTCCTGAAGCAGCTTCACCACATCAGTCTTGCCCTTGCTTACCGCCATCGTCAGCGCCGTCTCGCCTTTGTTGTCCCTGGCATCGATGTTGGCGCCCTTGTCCAACAGCAGCTTCACGACCTCGGTCTCGCCCTTGATGGCTGCATTGATCAACGCCGTGTCTCCGTCGTTGTCCTTGGCCTCGATGTTGGCGCCCTTCTGCAGCAGCAGTTTCACAAGGTCAGTCCTGCCATAGATGGCCGCCCAGATCAGCGCCGTCTCGCCTGTGTTGTCCTTGGCCTCGATGTTGGCGCCCTTGGCCAGAAGCTGCCGCACCGCTGCCGTGTCGCCGGTCTTGGCGGCTTGGATCAGTTGGTCATTCAGGCTGTTGGAGCCGGCCTGGCCTGCGGCCGAATGACTCAACGACAAAACAGTGGCCAGAAACAAGATGCTTATCAGGACTTTCTTCATCGCTTTCTCCTTGAAATGCACTAGCCCTCCATCGTGCATGGGGAACGGCGAACAGCAACGCCAGACGCATCTTACCGCAGAGCGTTCATGATTGGATCAACGGCATTGCTCAGGTGGAGGTTCAGTGAGCGCCCTTCTCCTTAAGCAGCTTCACCACATCAGTCTTGCCCTTGCTTACCGCCAACGTCAATGCCGTATCACCGTCGTTGTCCTTGACATCGATGTTGGCGCCCTTGTCCAGCAGCAGACTCACAACCTCAGTCTTGCCCAAGGCGGCCGACATGATCAGCGCCGTTTTGCCGTTATTGGTTCTGGTCTCGATATTGGCACCCTTCTCCAGCAGCAGCTTCACAACCTCAGTCTTGCTCTGTCCGGCTGCATAGATCAGCGCCGTCCAGCCGGCTTTGTCCCTGGCCTCGATCTTCGCGCCCTTGTCCAACAGCAGCTTCACAACCTCGGTATTGCCGCCGCCGGCCGCGCCCATCAGCGCGGTGTAGTCGTCAAATCCCCTGGCCTCCATGTTGGCGCCCATCGCCAGCAGCAGCTTTACAGTGTCAGTCTTGCCCGCAACGGCTGCTTTGGTCAGCGCCGTAAAGTTGAACATGTCCCGGGCCTCTATGTTGGCGCCCTTGGCCAGAAGCTGCTGCACCATTGCCGTGTCTCCGCTCAGGGCGGCTGCAAACAGTTGGTCATTCAGGCTGTTGGAGCCGGCCTGGCCCGCGGCTGGATGACTCCACGACAAAACCATGGCTAAAGATAAAATGCTGACCAGAACTTTTTTCATCGTTTTCTCCTTGGGAAGGCACTAGCCTTCATCGTGCATGGGGAACGGCGAACAGCAACGCCAGACGCATCTTACCGCAGAGCGTTCATGATTGGATCAACGGCATTGCTCAGGCCGAAGTTCAGTGGGCGCCGTGCTCACGCAGCAGCTTCACCGTCTCATCCCAGGCAAAAACTTTTGCCCACCCCAGCGCCGTAGTGCCGTCTTTATCCCTGGCCTCGATGTTGGCGCCCTTCGCCAGCAGTAGCTTGACAACCTCTGTCTTGCCCACGATGGCTGCTTTGATCAGCGCCGTTCGGCCGAGTTTGTCCGTGGCCTCGATATTAGCTCCCTTGTCCAGTGATTGCTGCACCGCTGCCGTATCGCCGTCTTCGGCGGCTATGAGCAGTTGGTCATTCAGGCTGTTGGAGCCGGCCTGGCTTGCCGCTGGATGACTCAACGACAAAACAGCGGCCAGAAACAAGATGCTTACCAGAACTTTTTTCATTGCTTTCTCCTTAGGAAGGGGATTGTCTTTCCATATTTCTCTGAAAAAACCAGGATGCAGCGGCCGCTGCGCCCGTGAACACGCCTCAGTGCGGCAGAGATCCAGACTGGCTTTCAGTGGCAAAATGCTGACCCGCTCGAGTAGAAGCTCAGTGGGCGCCTCTCTCCCGCAGCAGCTTCACAATATCGTTATACCCCGGGCCCAGGGATGCCGCGACGATCAGCACTGTCTTACCGTCATTATCCTTGGCATCGATGTTCGCGCCCTTGTCCAGCAGCAGATTCACAACCTCTGTCTGCGTGTAAGTGACCGCCCACATCAGCGCCGTGTCGCCGTCTTCGTTTTTGGCCTCGATGTTGGCGCCCTTCGCCAGGAGCAGTTTCACAATCTCTGTCTGCCCGGTGGCGGCCGCGGCCATCAGCGCAGTTTTGCCCTTGTGGCCCTTGGCCTCGATGTTGGCGCCCTTCGCCAGCAGCAGCTTCACTACCTCGACATTGCCAAACCCGGCCGCGTCGCTCAGCGCTGTATCGCCGTCGTTATCCTTGGCATCGATGTTGGCGCCCTTGGCCAGAAGCTGCTGCACCATTGCCGTATCGCCGTTTGTGGCGGCTGCAATCAGTTGGTCATTCAAGCTGGTGCTAGCCTGACATGCTGCTCGATGACTCCACGACAAAACCATGGCTATAACAAAGATGCTTACCAGAACTTTTTTCATCGCATTCTCCTTAGGAAGGGTCTAGCCTTCCATTTCTCTCCGAACCTTGCCGGAGCATAGGGTTGATGATCGGCTGGGTCTGCCACTCGATGTGGACATATTATTGATCGGGGATGAGTCGTCTGGAGCGGCTGCGAGCGGGTTTCCAGAAGGCAATACTATATCAATCGCGAAGTTCCTGTATAGGTCAAATGCGGGAAGTATAAAGAGGCTAAAATTCGCGAAGTTTAGATCGGTTCGGAGCGGAGGGTCAGCGGGACCAAATAGACTTCAGCTGGCCGCAATCCTGATTCGTTCGGGGTTCTCTTCCACTTCGCCGCAGTCTTCGCCGAGACCGCCGTAGCGGCGTTCGCGGAGCTGGAAGTCTGCGATGGCTTCCAGCAGATGGATGCCGCTGAAGTCTGGCCAGAGGCGCTCCGTGACAAAGATCTCGGTGTAGGCGATCTGCCAGAGCAGGTAGTTCGACAGGCGCATCTCGCCCGAGGTGCGGATCAGCAAGTCGGGGTCGGGCATGTGCGCGGTGTAGAGATGGCGGTGAATGTCTTCCTCGGAGATGAGGGCCGGGCTGAGGTGTTTTTGCTTCATCTCGGCGGCCAGGCCGCGGAAGGCGTCGACCAGCTCGGAGCGGCCGCCGTAGTTGAGGGCCAGGGTGAGGGTGGTTCCGGTGTTGCCGGCCGTGGCCTCTTCGGCCCAGCGCATCTTTTCCTGGACCTCGTCGGGCAGCTCGTGGGTGCGGCCGATGTAGCGCATACGGACGTTGTTGTCCATCATGCGCTGGAGGTTGGACTCAAGATAAGTCTTGAGCAGGCGCATGAGGAAGTTGACCTCGGCGCGGGGGCGGCGGAGGTTGTTTTCCAGGGAAAAGGCGTAGAGGGTGAGCCAGGGCAAGCCGATGCGAGAGGCGGTTTCGGTGACCAGTTGCACGCTGTTGGCGCCCTGCTGATGGCCGAGGAAGCGCTTGAGCGAGCGGTGGCCGGCCCAGCGGCCATTGCCGTCCATGATGATGGCGACATGCTGGGGCAGGCTCTCCGGCTTGAGGGTCGCGTAGACGGCGCGCTCCTCGTCGGTCAGCTCATCGATGCGCAGCATGGCAGCAGGAACCAAAGGATTTGCCTCTACAAATGCTTTCTGGGTATCGGGCCGGCGCACTATCCTCGTGGAGCCGAGAGCCGAGACATTTCATTCTCGACCGTAGCACAAGCGCCCATGGGCCGCAATTGTACCCGCACTGCGGCCTGAAGGCGGGAGTGCGCAGCAGCGCTCCGGCGGAGAGTGCGGCGGCCATTCTCCGCAACGCCGGGAACGAAATGTTCCCGGCCCTTGAGCCTTTACGCAATGCGCCAATGGTCCGAGGTCATGTCGCGCGCCGTACCCATGACGAGCGAGCGGTGCAGGGAGTCCAGGGAAGGCAGCAAGGCTGCAATCTCTGCCAGCAGAGGGTCGGCCAGGATCGACGCCACCTCCTCGTCGCGAAGGCTGCGGGCGTCGCGGAGCAGTTGGCGCATATCCACGCCCAGAGCAGCAGCCAGCCTCTCCAGAGAGCTGAGGGTGGGGATGGCCTTTCCATTTTCAATCTTCGAGATATAGGTGCGGGGCACCTGCATGCGCCCGGCCAGTTGGCGCTGGCTGAGGTGGCGCGCGCGGCGAATCTCCTTCACCTGGCCGGCCACTCTCAGGCCAGCTTCTGTGGAAGGATCGACTGGGCGGCTCTCAACCGCAACTGGCCCTGGCAGGGCAGGCTCCTCGATATCCAGGGGCCTGTGGCATCTTCTGCAAAGGGAGTTGCTCGGTCTGAACTGAACCAGCTTGCAATCGGAAAAATTACAGCGGACAACTTCGCGTGTATCCACACTAGGCTGAGTAGTTGTCATGAGTAGTCTGCGGAGTGCCAGAGCAGGAACTCCGCGGTGCCTCGCAGCACCACGATGTGTGTTACTTTCGGGTATGCGAACCATAATTGTCAAGTGAAAACTTGGATACAAACCTAAGTTTCACAGGTCATACCGCTAGAATGACCGGGGAAACGGGGAGAAGCACGAACCAGACTGAACAACAAAGAGGCCGAAAAAACAATGAATATCTGCACCGGATGTGATGCATTAGACAACGGTTCAAGTTACGGAAGTGCACAGGCCTGGCAACTGCTGACCGAGTGGACACAGAGCGAGAATCTGCGCAAACACGCGCGGGCGGTCGAGGCCTGCGTAACGGCTATGGGCGAGGCGGAGGCAAGCCGGCTGGGGCTGGCTGGGGAAGAACGGAGAGCGTTCATCGAGCTTTATACGACGACGGCCCTGCTGCACGATTTCGACTACGAGCGCCACCCCACGGCTGAGGAGCATCCGTTTGTGGGCGTGCGCGAGCTGGAGCGGCTGGGCTGGCCTGAAGAGATGCGCACCGCCATTCTGGGCCACGCGCAGTACACCGGCGTGCCGCGCGTCACGCATCTGGCGAAGTCCCTGTTCGCCTGCGACGAGCTGGCCGGGTTTCTGACGGCCTGCGCGCTGGTCAAGCCGACTAAGGCGATTGCCGACGTGGAAGTGGCCGGCGTGCGCAAGAAGATGAAGGACAAGGCATTCGCGCGCGGCGTGAACCGTGCGGACATCGTCCAGGGCGCGGCGGAGTTAGGCGTCGAACTGGACGCGCACATCGCGTTTTGTTTGGAGGCGATGAAGAGACGGGCGCCTGAGTTGGGTCTGTGAAAAGCTGAACAGCAGGAATGATAAACCTGATCCAGGCGGAACGCGATCAATCGCCCTGAAATGCGGAGGCTCCCCAGGGCAACACATCAAAATTGCAGGAGCGAATGAAGGGAACGAGCTAAAGCCGTGCCTTTTCTAAACGCTTACTCACGCGAAGCGTCCACAATTCCGTTTCACCCCAGCGGGTTATTCTCCCTTAACTCGGCCACAATCTCCGCCGCTGCGGCTCGGGCCATGCCGGCCTGGCCGGGGGGAAAGCTGATGGCGCCGACACGGGCGTGGCCGCCGCCGCCGTAGCGCTCGCAGACCTGCGCGAGGTTCGTCATCTTCGCTGGGTCGGCCTTGGTCCAGGGGTTGGAGCCGACTGAGACCTTGGTGCGGAAGCTGGAGCTGGAGAGGCCGATGGAGTAGGTGGCCTGGGGATAAAGATAGTAGGGGATGAACTTGTTATAGCCTTCGAGCGGCTGGTCGGTGAGGTCGAAGAAGATGGTGCCGTCGCGCTCCTCGGCGCGCTGGCCAATCAGGGCGATGGATCTCTGATGGCGTTCGAGCAGGGGCGGCAGCAGCTCGGCGACAAAGGGCTGGCGGAGCACCTCGGCCAGGGGCAGCTGGGTGAGCAGAGGAATGAGGCGCGGGATGAAGACATTGTCCTGGGAGGACTCAATGATGAGAGTGAGTTTCATGGCCGGGGCGGCCATCTCGACGGCTACTTCAGGGCTCTCATACTTTGCACCGTCCACGATGTCGGCCCATTGAATCAGTTCGGCGACGGGCGCGATGTCGAAGCCGAAGCGGGTGGAGGCAATGTGCGCCAGAAAGCTGGTGCAGGAGGTGTAGTTCACATCGAGGAACTTGCGTCCGCCGCAGATGGGGTCCTGCTTGCAGGCCAGAAAATGCTCCTGGTCCTGAGGAGTAAGAAAGGCCGAGAGGTGATGGTCAAACCACCAGTTAATGCGGGGCGAGGCGGAGTACTTGAAGTCGACGATGGCGTTTTCGTCGCCGGTAAATTCGTTCTCGTCGAACAGGGCGCCGGCCCGATGCACCAGGCCGTGGTACTCGTAAACGGCGCCGGGGGCGATGCACTCGCGATGGAAGCGCGTGAAGAGCGAAGCTGAGCAGGCTCCGTCGAAGCATTTGTCGTGATAGAAGACGCGAACCCGCAAGGTCTGAAGCCCTCCATGCGCAGAAAAATTGAATTGCCGGAACTGTCTAGCATCAAGGTAACGGGCGGTTGTGTCAAGGCGGGGGCTGAATTCGCGAAGTTCGCTTGTAGATTTGAGGCCTTCGGCGCCGGCAAAAGAAAAGATGCGGCCCAATGCAGGTTGCTACCGGGCGTAATACCATGTATTATTTCGTATTATGAGCACCCCGCGCACCATCAGCTTTCGTATCGCCCCGGAGAAGGTGGCTCAACTGGACCTGATTGCCAAGGCCATGGACCGCGACCGCAGCTATCTTTTGAATGAAGCGGTGGAGGGCTACATTAACGAACAACGTCGCTTTGCCGCTTTGGTGAAAGAGGGTCTGGAAGCCTCCCGGAAGGGAGAGCTGATTGACGACGAAGAAGTTGGCAGGATGATTGACTCCTGGATCACTGAAAAGAAAGTGGAGCATCGGAAGGTCAGGGCAACAGCGTGAGAGTTCGCTGGACGATGCCGGCTGCAAACCAGCTCCGGAATATCTTCGAGTTCATCGCTGCCGGCAATCCAGTGGCGGCTTACCGCACAATACGGCGGATTCGGGAGGCGATTCTCCTCACTGTCCGTATGCCCTCGTCCGGAAGGGCAGGACGCGTGGATGGAACTCGCGAAATCACGGTTTCAGGCACCTCGTATCTGGTGGCTTATAAGATCGTGGATAACTTGATTCATGTACTCGCTATTCTCCACGGAGCGCAAGAATGGCCGGAATCGTTTTAGCGATGGAACTGCCCAAACGGCGATCTCGTAGAGTATCTTTCTATCAGGGCAATCCACACACACAAATCTATTTTTTCTTGAAGGAGGCTCAATGGAGCCGGAGATTCATCCCCTGCAGCCGGAAACGCCGCCCACCGAAGCTGGCGCGGACGCAGCCCTCACGCCTGAAACCGTTGCCCCTGCGCCGGAGGCGGAGAAGTTTCGCTGGCTGCGCTGGACCTTCATCGGCAGCCAGGGCCTGCGCGCCGGCTGGTCGGTGCTGACCTTTGCGTCGCTGGCCTCCCTCTTCATCTTCCTCCTTGCCACGATCGCTTCAACCATCGGCAAGGCCCTGCACGCGCCGCACAGTCAGGGCATCACCGCCCTCACGATGATCATCGGCGAGTCGATTGCCGTGCTGGCAATCGTGGGGGCAGCCGCGCTGGTTGCCCGCATCGAGCGACGCCGCAGCCTTCTGGCCTTCAACCTCACCGGCTCCCGGCGTGTGCTCCACTTCCTTGGTGGCCTGGCGGCAGGGTTTGCAGCGCTTTCGGCGCTCGTGGGAGCCATGGCCTGGGGCGGATGGCTCCACTTTGGCCCGCCGGCGCTCTCCGGCGCGCATATCTTCGGCTTTGCCGCTCTGTGGGGTATCGCTTTCCTCCTGGTGGGCTGCTTCGAGGAGGGAACCTTCCGCTGCTACCTGCAATTCACCCTCACTCGCGGCATCAACTTCTGGTGGGCGCTGGGCATCGTCGGCGTCATTTGCCTGCCCTTGCTGCTGAGAAGCAAAGGCAACGGCGTCTGGGGCGTCTATGTCGTCGCCCTGCTCGGCCTGCTTCCTTGCCTTCTGCTGCATTTGAAAAAGGCCGAGAGGGCCGGTTTCTGGCAGGCGGCCTGGGTCACCTCGACGCTCTTCGGCTTCATCCACACCCCCAACCCCGGCGAGAGCTGGATCGGCATCTTTGCCGCGGCGCTGATCGGCTTTGTCTTCTGCGTCAGCATTTACGTGACCGGCTCGGCCTGGTGGGCCATCGGATGCCACGCCGCGTGGGACTGGGCCGAGACCTACTTCTATGGCACAGCCGATAGCGGCATGGTCGCCTCCGGCCACTATCTAACCACCAGCCCGTCGGGCAACGCGCTGTGGAGCGGCGGCGCAGACGGCCCCGAGGGCAGCCTGCTGGTGATCGGCGTCATTCTGCTGCTGCTGGCGGCGCTGCTGGTGATCTACGGGCGGAAGAAAACGGCGCTGGCAGAGGAACATGTCACCAGATAGTTGCTCCCTGATCATTTGTGGGCGGTCAGAGCTGGCCACCTGCCAGCCACGACCTGAGCGCCTCATCCGCACGGCCTTGCCAGCCGTTGCCCGTGGCGCGCAGACCCTCAGCCACATCCGGGGAGAGCCGAATCGAGATGGGAACTTTCTTGGGCGCTTTCTGCGGCCCGCGCTTGCGCAGTTTCAGCAACACTTTTTGTTCCGCCACGGGCAGCGCGGAGAAGGGCTTGAAGCGGGCAACGTCCTCGGACGTGATCTCTCGGACCTCGCCGTCTTCGTCAATCAATGGTTTGCGGTTTGCCATAGAGCTTCGCCTCCCTCTTGTTGGTCTTACCAAAACTGATCACGCGGATTCCGCCCGGTTTGGGAATGTAGCAGAGCAGGTGCAATCGCCTGTCCAGATAGCCAACCGCAACGCGTCTCTTCTCGCCGTGCCGGGAATAGTCCGCGATCAATGCGGTTTCGAAATCGAAGTCCGCAGCCCGCTCGAAGGAGAGTCCGCGTTCGCGGATATTGCGCTCATTTTTGGCGGGATCGTACGTGATTCCCATAGGCTTATTGTATATACTATCTGAGGGAAGTCAAACATAATTCCATATCCGAGAATCCGGACTAGGGTACCTGGTACATAGTTGTCAAATAGTATGTGAAAAAATAGGTACTTAAACAGGTGGTGGTGTATAGTAGGTGTTGAGGTGCTGTATGGACGATGAAAAAATGAAATTTACCGTAGGGGGAACCGAATTCACCCTGAGCAGAGCAGATGTTGAGACTCGTTTGCACGGTGTCGAGCCTGAGGTCATCAGAGAGCTCTACGTCGAAGTGAAGGGCGTCATGTTCCCGATCAAGCAAGCCTTTGCGTATGTAACGGGGATGCAGAGGGGCGGCTTCACGTCGCACGATGCGATGCGCGTGTTTCGCAAGCTTTCACTCCGTATCGGGCCGGATTCAGCGACATTTGGTGAGCGGTTGTACACAGTCATCAAAAGCCTGAACGAATTCGACAAAAAGGAGGTTTACGGTGTCATGTCCGGGCTTATTGCGGAGACAGACCGGGACCGTTGCTTTAGGGGCATTTACGTACGAGCCAAGGCGAATGTCGAAAGC